>CAYNYN010000001.1:0-34087 GCA_964401445.1 uncultured Saprospiraceae bacterium
GGCAGCACGCCCAACGTCCAGGCCTCGTCGAACAGCCGCTGCACGGCCGCCTTGCCCACCGGCCCGAGATCTCTCGTAAACTCATTGACGTACAGCCCAATGTGGCTTTTCATTACCTCGTCGTCCATCTCCTGCGCATGGGCCCGCACGAAGGGCATCGTGGCCTCGGGATGGTCGAAAGCCCACTCCACGCTGCGCCGCATGACGCTGTTGATTTTGGCCTGTACGCCTTTCGGCAAATCGCGCCGCACCATGATGCCGCCCAGCGGGATGGGCATGCCCGTCCGTTGCTCCCAGAACTCGCCCAGATCGACCACCTTGTGCAGGCCTTTCTGTTGATAGGTGAACCGGTTCTCGTGGATGATCAGACCAAAATCGACGGCGCCCGACAGCACCGCATCCTCGATCTCGCTGAAGAGATACGCTTTCTTGTTTTGTGCGGCCGGCAGGGCCAGACTGAGCAGAAAGTTGGCGGTGGTGTAGCGTCCCGGGATGGCGATGGGCCGATCACCCACGTCCTCCATGCGGGCCGGTGCGCGACTGATCAGCAGCGGCCCGCAGTTGTTGCCCAGCGCACTGCCCGCATCGAGCAGCGCGTAGCGGTCCAGACAATACCCCCAGGCATGGTAGCTGAGCTTGGTCACGTGCAAACGCCCCTCGAAAGCCATCAGGTTGAGCGCTTCCACGTCGGCCATGGTCACATCGAAGGTCAGGCCTTCGGTGTCGATCTTGCCGTGCACCATGGCGTCGAAGATGAAGGTGTCGTTGGGGCAGGGGCTGAAGCCGATAGAGATTTTCATACTTTTGCGGGCTGATTTTGAAAGGCTTTCGCCAAAAAAGGAAGCATGCCGCGGGCTGCTTTTGGCGCAAGCCGCTTCACGAAAACCGATGCGCAAATATGGAGCCTTTGCCTGAAGTGATATACGAGGACAATCACCTGCTGGTGGTGAACAAACCGGCGGGCTGGCTGGTACAGGGCGACGAGTCGGGCGACCTGCCGCTGAGCGAGTGGGCCAAGCAGTACATCAAGGAACGCTACGACAAGCCCGGCGACGTCTTCCTCGGCGTCATCCATCGCCTCGACCGGCCGGTGAGTGGCGTCGTGGTGTTTGCCCGCACGAGCAAGGCCCTGAGCCGGATGAACAAGCTGTTCCAGGAGCGGAAGATCGAAAAGACCTACTGGGCCGTCACGGCCGAGGTGCCCGACCCGCTGGAAGGCGAACTGGTGCACTACATCAAGAAAGACCCGCGCCGCAATCGCAGCCATGCCTGGGATCGCCCGCGCGAGGCCGGCGCCAAAAAGGCCGAGCTGCGCTATCGGCTGCTGGCGCGCGTGGGCCATCACTACCTGCTCGAAGTACGGCCCCTCACGGGCCGCCCTCACCAGATCCGTGCCCAGCTCGCCAAGATGGGCTGGCCCATCCGCGGCGACGTGAAGTACGGCTTTCCCGAGCCCAACCCCGATGCGTCCATCCACCTGCACTGCCGCGCCCTGGCGTTCGTCCACCCGGTGCGCAAGGAGCCGGTCAAATTCACTGCGCCCCCACCCGACGAGCAGGTGTGGAACATGTTCCGGCACGTGGAGTGAAGGCGACCGCCCTTACTTACCTGCGCAGGGGTTCAGTCCGCCCTGGGCTTGAACTCGAGTTCCTGGGCGAACTCGTCGTTCGGATACTCCTTGTAGTAAAGATACTTGAGCACGTCGTGGGTGGTCACCAGCCCTACCAGCTCATGTTCGTCATTCACAATGGGGATACCGTGGAAAAGGTGACGCAGGAAGATGAGGGCCGCTGCGCCTACGAGCTCGTTGGGGTGCAGGGTGACCACCTTGCGCGTCATCACCTCGCCTACCTTGATGCGGCTGTAGTCGTCGACCGAAGCTTCGGTCTTCAGCAGATCCCATGAGGTGATGATCCCTACGAGCTTCTTGTTGGGGCCTTCCACCACGGGCAGGTGATGAAAATGGCGGTCGAACAGCATCTCGCGCACGTCCTTGAGCGTATGCTCGGGCGTCACGGTGACCACGTTGATGGTCATGATGGAGGAAATCCTTTCGTTCATCATAGGCGGGGCATTTTGGAAGGTGTCTGGATGGCAGCAAGGCCGTGGTCGTATGTTGCTCCAAATTAGCCCTTTTCCCCGAAACAGGAAAGTGCGCAAAGTCATTTGCCGAGGCGATTTTTCCCCGGATTGCAAAAAATCAGCGGCTCGTACGGAATAGAAACCTCCCGCTTATCTTTACGCCGCTTTTGAAAACACCCTTCCTGATCAAGTAAAACTTGCACAATGATTATTGGTGTACCAAAGGAAATCAAGCCCAACGAGAACCGCGTCGCCCTGACGCCTGCCGGCGCACTGGAGCTGACCAAGCGCGGCCACAAGGTGTACGTACAGACCCGCGCCGGTGTGGGCAGCGGCTTCACCGACGAAGACTACGAAGCCCACGGCGCAGAAATCCTGCCCAACATCGAGGAAGTGTATGACGTGGCCGAGATGATCATCAAGGTCAAGGAACCCATCGAGCCGGAATACCCTTTGATCAAGGAAAACCAGCTGCTCTTCACGTACTTCCATTTTGCCAGCTACGAGCCCCTCACCCGCGCCATGATCGAGCGCAAGGCCGTGTGCCTGGCCTACGAAACGGTGGAGCTGCCCGATCGCACGCTGCCGCTGCTGGTGCCCATGTCGGAAGTGGCGGGCCGCATGGCCATTCAGGAAGGCGCAAAATATCTGGAGAAGCCGATGGGTGGCCTCGGCATCCTGCTCGGCGGTGTGCCTGGCGTGCCCCCTGCCAAGGTGCTGATCCTGGGTGGCGGCGTGGTAGGCACCCAAGCCGCTAAAATGGCTGCCGGCCTGGGCGCACAGGTGACCATCCTCGACATCAACCTGGCACGCCTGCGCTACCTGGCCGACATCATGCCGGCCAACGTGACGACCGTGTATTCGAACGAATACAACATCCGCCGACTCATCACCAACCACGACCTCATCATCGGTGCCGTGCTCATCCCGGGTGCCAAGGCGCCCAAGCTCATCACGCGCGACATGCTCAAGGAAATGCGGCCGGGCACCGTGCTGGTCGATGTGGCCGTTGATCAGGGTGGCTGTATCGAAACCTGCAAGCCCACTACCCACGCCAACCCGACCTTCGTCATCGACGACATCGTGCATTACTGCGTGGCCAACATGCCCGGCGCCGTGCCCTACACCTCGACCATCGCCCTGACCAATGCCACGCAGCCCTATGCCGTCAAACTGGCTGAACTGGGCTGGGAAGAGGCCTGCCGCCGCGATCCCGCTCTGCGCAAAGGCCTCAACGTGGTGCAGGGCAAGGTGGTGCACCCCGGCGTGGCCGAAGCCTTTGGCCTCGAATACGTGCCCGTGGAAAATGTCCTCGATTGATCATATCCCGCCTTTGCGCGGCTATCGGATATCACAAAGCCCGACCGAATGCGTTTCGGTCGGGCTTTTTCGATGAGGATTTGCCCACGTCGCCATCACAAAATTTTCACAACACCTAACACCTAAGCACTGAATTACAAAAGATTAGACAAAAACAAGAGGCAATTTTCTTTTCATTTTGCACACACAATGTCCTTGTAGCCCCAAAGCAACCGATTCATATTTGTACCGTGATTGAAAGGCAAACGAGGCGGCAAGGAACGGCGGATCAAAGGATCGGCCATCGGAATTTGAAAATGTTCATGGGATTATAATTTGTTAATAGGACGCCGTCCCGTTCACCCTCATGCGGGACGGCTTCTTTTGGCAAACGGCCCACAGCTACCGAAAATGTTCATGGGATTATAATTTGTTGGTAGGTAAGGGCCCCCGAAAGGGGGCACTTTACTTTTTTCGACAAAATCCCGGATACCAAATAAAAAAGGCCGGCAAAAGCTGCCAGCCCGAAAATGCACATGGGATTAAACTTGTTATTGCTCAGTTCATGGGATGCGTGTGATCGAACGAAGGCAAATATACACACGTATTCAAAACTTCGCAATATTTCAACCGGATTTGAATCAAGATTTTCGTTTTTGGATATGTTCAAGGGATTTACATGGAGCCGCACGCAGGTGCGGCTTTTTTTTTGCTCCTGAGGCGGAACGGCACGCTGCTTCAAAACAAATGATACGACTGCCCATCATGGCCATTTACCCCGTCGCCGGCTGCGATCTTCAGCCATCCGGAAGCCGGTTTTTTGAAATGAGGAAAAACGGCAAGGGGCACGGAAAAACCCACTCAGCCTGACTCACCGAGCCCATAACGGGCAAGTCGATGCGGAAAGAAAAAACGTCCGCCCCCTTTCGGGGACAGACGCATCAAAACAAAACGAAAAACCAACTTTAAACAAGTCTCTTTGCCTCAAGAAACCAAAGGAAGGCGTCGAATGTTGCAGGACAAATTGTTAAGAAATTCTTAAAAATCTATTCGATACCTCTCAAGGCTACAGCAATTTGGAGCTTTTTTCCATGCCTGTCAAGGGTGAGGTGTAAAGTTTGTCCGATTCGTGCCCTGCCGATGTACTCCAACAGGGCAGGCGCGGACAATACGGGGTGCCCGTCCACTTCCAGGATCACGTCGTTGAGCTGTATGCCGGCATCTTCGGCGGCACTCCCCGGCACGACGCCCGTCACCACTACGCCGCGCGTGCGGTCCAACCCCAACCTTTCGGCCAGCTCGTCGTCCAGCTCCGTGATATTGACGCCGAGGAATCCGCGCTGATAGCTGCCATAGGCGATGATGTCATCGGCAATCTTCCGTGCGAGGTTGACGGGGATGGCAAAGGAATATCCCTCGTAGAAGCCCGTACTCGTGGCAATGGCCGTGTTGATGCCCAACAATCGTCCTTCCACGTCTACGAGTGCCCCGCCCGAGTTGCCCGGATTGACTACGGCATCGGTCTGGATGAATGACTCGATGGCATAGTTGTCCTGGATGATGTCGATGTCGCGCCCCTTGGCACTGATGATGCCCGCCGTTACCGTGGCACCCAGCTCGAGCGGATTGCCCACTGCAAGCACCCAGGCCCCCACCCTTGCTTCATCCGAATCGGCCAGTGGCAAGACGGGCAGGTCCACGGCATCGATTTTCAGCACCGCCAGATCGGCAGGCGCGTAAGTACCCACCACCTCTGCCGGGAAAGAGCGGTTGTCCTGCAACGTCACCCAGACCTCTTCTGCGCCCTCGACGACGTGGTTGTTGGTCAGCACGAAGCCGTCGGAACGGTAGATCACGCCGGACCCTTTCCCTTCCTGAAGTCCCCAGAACGGATTGCGAAACCAATCGAAGATCCCACCCCTTTCATCGGCGCCTTGATGGCCGTACCGCGTGGTGATGGACACCACCACGGGCAGGGCACGCGCTGCGGCAACGGAAAAATCGCACAGGCCTTCGTCAGCCAGAGCAGGCGGCACGTTGATACGCATGGCCACGGGGCGGGCTGGTCCGGGGGGCGCATTCGAGGCTCGGCAGGGGACCGAATCGGGCTGAAGGTGCAGCCCCGACATCCATGCTGCCATCAAAACAACCACCCCCCCGAACATGCCGGCAAGGAAGCTCTTCACCGTGTTTTTCATGAAGCAAACCGTTTCAATTCTGGAATCGATGTGCAATTATTATTTCAATCAGGGAAAAAGTCCAAATCCTCCCCCCTGTTCACTTGACACATAAAGCGAAATCCGGTTAGCTTGAGCGAAGCCAAGCGCTTCACACCATCCCCTCGAAGCGCAAACACCATTTAACGGCACATTGACGCTGCCCCTTTTCCTGATCACTCACCCTTGCGCGCCAGCGCTCATCCTGTTGTCATTGTTGCAGGGTACGGTTCAATTTTTTTGTTAACTTGCAGGTCGCAATCCTACCTGAAGCGCCCTGCACCAACCCTGGTGCCATGAGCCACGCGCAATCCACTGCCTCGGTCCTGAATCCAATAAAACCAAACCCCAAACCCGTGGTGCCCCACCAACCACATTGCGCCTCTACCCCCGTGGAATCACTGGATCTTCATGCCCTGATCCGACCGGAGACCCCATTCGAAGAACGGCTGCTGCACCTGCCCGCCATTCGCCGTGGATTGAAATGGGGCCAGCCGCGCTTCGGCCATCCCGAAGGCAAGGTAGGCCTGCACGTGCGCGAAGTGCTGGACAACCTCGACAGGATGGATCTGTGCCCTGACACGCGTGCCTTGCTGCGCATCGTGGCCATCGTGCACGACGCCTTCAAATGGCAGGAACCCCGCACCGTGCCGCGTGACTGGAACCACCACCACGGCAGGCTGGCCCGCCGTTTCCTCGAACCGCTCCTCGACGATCGCATGGTGCTGGACCTCGTGGAATGGCACGACGAGGGCTGGTACATCTGGCGCTACCTCTTCGTCGAAGAGAAACCCTGGGTCGCACAACACCGCCTCGATGCCCTCATCCGCCGCTTTGGCGCGCAAATTCAGACATACTATCTCTTTTTCAAGGCGGACACCTGCACGGGCGACAAGTTGCGCAGTCCGCTGGAATGGTTCGAACAGGCCATCCCCGGCCTGCGCATCGTCACCCTGCCGGGCGCCGACGTGCGCCAGCGCGTCTGAGGGGAAAAAGAAACCACCGCCTTTTGCCTTGGCAGGTACACCATGCCTGCCAGGGCATTTTTGCGTGCTGCTGTTACCATTGCTTTTTCCATTCGTTCTGGCATCACAGATGCAACCCCGGGACATTTCGGATGTCGTCATTAGTGACGCTTCCCCCCGACACCGGATTGCGCACCCATCATTTCCACACCCAAATCCTCTGACTCATGAAACAGACCATCTTACTCCTGTCGCTCGCAACCCTCCTCTCCATCCCTGCCCTGGGCCAACGCGACGAGACGCTGTTCAGCAAGGCAGGACGCGGCGGACTCTTCGGCAGCCCCATCACCGAATACTTCAACTTTCCGGAAGGACCAGGCACCTCGACGGGTGGGGGCGGGGCCCTCATCGCAGGCGACTTTTTCTTTGGCGGCTACGGGCTGGTCAGCGTGGACTATGCCACACGCCTCTTCGAAAACCAGTTCCGCACGCTCGACATCAGCCATGCCGGCCTTTGGGTGGGGTATACGCCTCTGTTACACAAGGTGGTCCATCCTTTCCTTTCGGTAAAAGCCGGATGGGGCGAGGTGCGAGCCATCCCGACGGACAGCCCGCCTGCAGGCCCCGCCTTCACCGATCGCATTTTTGTGGTGACGCCCGAAGCTGGCATCGAGCTGAACGTGTTTCGCTGGTTTCGCATCGCCGGCACGCTCAGCTGGCGTCAGGTACAGGACCTCGACGCCACGCCGCTCCTGGGCGAGGACGACCTTTCGGGCCTGGCCGGCACGCTCACCCTGCGCTTCGGATTCTTTGGCCGCAACAAAAATGGGCGCAGCTGCCGCGCGGACTGATCCCCCGGCGATGGTACTGCAAGAACAACGTTCATACGAATCCAATCGAAAAAGGCCGGCACCGAGCCGGCCTTTTCCTTTTGCCGAAAGGCGCCACTCCAGCGGTCCGGACATGTCCACCCTTCCGGCAGATGGTCAACCCGCAAGCGCCTCCGACCGGATGGCTTCTACCTCTGCGATGGTCTTCGGTATGGGCTTGCCCAGCACGCGATGGCCCGAGTCCGTCACGAGCACATTGTCTTCGATGCGCACACCCGAGAAATCGAGCCACTGCTCCACTTTGGCATAATCGATGAACGCGGCATGGCGCTTTTCCCGGGCCCAGAGCGAGATCAGCTCGGGGATGAAATAGATGCCGGGCTCCACCGTCAGCACGAAGCCGGGCTCGAGCCGGCGGCCCAGCCGCAGGTAGGCCGTACCGAACTGGTCGGACCGCTTGATTTCGTCGTCGTAGCCGACGTAGTCTTCGCCCAGCCCTTCCATGTCGTGCACGTCGAGGCCGATCATGTGGCCGAGGCCATGGGGGAAGAAGAGGGCATGTGCGCCGGCAGCCACGGCTTCGTCCACATCGCCCTGCATCAGCCCCAGCGCTTTGAGCCCCTCTGCGATGATGCGCGCAGCAAACAGGTGGATGTCGCGGTAAGGCACTCCGGGCTTTACCTGTTCGATGGCCCGTACCTCGGCATCGAGCACGATCTGGTAGATGTCGCGCTGACGGGCATCGAATTTGGCACTGACGGGAAAAGTACGGGTGATGTCGCCGGCATAGTGCCGCCAGGTCTCGGCGCCAAAATCGCCCAGCACGAGCTGCCCTTCTTTCAGGACGTTGTGGTGGTGATGGTTGTGCAGGGTCTGCCCCTGGGTGGTCAGGATGACGGGATAGGCGATCTCCCCTTCGGCGGCGATGGCGATGCCGCGGGCCACACCCGTCAGCTGGGCCTCCTTCATGCCTGGCCGGGCCGCCCGCATCACGGCAAGGTGCATCTCGCCGGTGATAGCCAGCGCGCGTTCCATCTCGGCCACCTCTTCGGGCCCCTTGTGCGCGCGCTGGTCCACCACGGCACGGATCAGCTCGGTGGAAGCGTGGGCCGGGACCTCATCGAGCGGCAAGCCGAGCCACCGATGCAGATCGAGTACCGTGTCGGCCCGATACGGCGGCAGGAAATGGATTTTTCTGGAAGATGCGCGCGCTTTTTCCAGGAAGGACGCCAGATCGGCAAGCGGTGCACTGTGCTCGATGCCGCTTCGGGCAGCCAGCTCGGCTACCGAAGGCTGGGGGCCTGTCCATACGATGTCTTCGATGGAAAAATCATCGCCAAACAGCCAGCTCTCGCCTGCATCCAGATCTACCAGCGCCACCAGCCCCGGCCGATCGATGCCGAAGTAATAAAGGAAAGAGCTGTCCTGCCGGAAATGGTAGGGGTTGGCCGCATAGTTCATACCCACCTCTCCGTTGCCCGGAAAGAGCGCCACGCCATGCTCCAGTCGCTCCGTCAGCCCC
Organism: uncultured Saprospiraceae bacterium; assembly: GCA_964401445.1. GTDB lineage: Bacteria > Bacteroidota > Bacteroidia > Chitinophagales > Saprospiraceae > WFYJ01. The sequence continues at coordinate 8,915 of CAYNYN010000001.1, forward strand.
TTCCGTCGTGCGACATAAACCTGAGAATCAAACATGTTTTCGGATTTTATCTTCAGTGAAAAACCAAACGAGATTTTGGGAATGGCAAAACAAATAATTTTTTTGATGGGAATTACATTGAAAAATCAATGGCCTTTGCTTAAATTGGCGGCAGGTAACAATCCAACCTTTCAGCTTACCTCTTTCGCAATCCAATCCAGAACCGTTTATCCCACTGAACCGATTCCAGAGTTCATGACGTAATCAGCGCTTTTTGCCAATGGGCAAAGTAGCGCGAAGGCTAATGTGTATTGCGATAATGAGGATTGCCCCGTTGCTCCCCTTGCTGGTCTTCTTCTGTGTTTTTCTACCCACGCACGCTGCTGTAGCCCAGCAAGGCACCCCTCAGGTGTTCTTGCGCACGGGAAGCGATGGCCTGCCCGGCATCGAAGTGACAACACGAATACCCCACAGCCAAACGTGGCTGCGGATACAGGGTGCGTTTTTCGACCTGAGCATCAATGACTTTGCTACTGACTTCAACGGTCGGTTGAGTTTCGATCTGCTGCTCGACGGCAGCGCCACGCTACATCACCTGGCGCTGTGGGCCGACTGGCCGCTGAACGAAAAGCAATGGCTTCGGGCCTGTGCCGGCGTGGGCCTTTTTGCCCAGAGTGAGTTGTCGGGGAAAATCCAGTTGGCTGGCACCTTCCGGTTCAACGACATCGACTTCACGCCGGAGGAAATCGGCTACTGGCAGGGCACGGTCCGCTATCCGATACCTTTCGCGCCCTATGCCGGCATTGCCCTGGGCAAGATTACGCCTGCACGGCGCTTCGGCCTGTCGGTGGACCTCGGCACCTATTACCGACTGAATCACAGGGTGCTGGTCGATGCCACCAACCTGTTGCGGGGAAATGAGGAGCGCGCCGACCGGCTCACCGAACTCACGAAATTTTTGAGATGGACCCCGGTCCTTTCATTCAGGATGACCTACAAATTCTTTAACCATCAAATTACCTCGTCATGAAGTGGCTTCAACGCAACGTAAAAACAAGTATGTTCCTCACGCTGGGGTTCGCCCTCATGGGCCTCATGTGGTCTTCGTGCAGCAAAATCGAAAACATCGCCTCTGAAACGGGGGTCGTCTTCGACACCGATTTGCTCACCAATTTCGCCATGGTACAGTACATCGACGCGACCGATCCGGATGTGGCGCCCGAAGGACTCAAGGTAGAGATCCTGGGCAAGGACAAGGATCAGGTTTATTCGGTGCTGGGCGAGAAAAACATCGAGACCGATGGCGGCAACTTCGTCAACCTGGCGGTACGCAAAATCGTCACCGTCGACGAAGAAGACCCGCTCGAGTTCACCATCAAGGTGACGGCTCCCGGATACCTGCCTTCCTATCGCAACGTGACCATTTACGAGCTGGAAGACTTCCAGTTCATCACCATCCCCATGGTTCGCGAAGCGACCGATGCCGAAGGCGTGGCCTTCAAAACGGCCAGTGTCGAGTTCGGTCCTCAGGGCACCTCGGAGGCGGTAGCGTTCGAGAGCCGCACGCCGGCATCGAGCCTGCAGCCCATCCACGTGACCATCCCCGCCCAGACGGCAGCTTTTGCCGCCAATGGCCAGAAGCTCCAGGGCGAAGCCGTGGTCCATCTCGGTCAGTTCGATCCCTACAACCCCATGGCCATGAAGGCCTTCCCGGGTGAGCTGGCCGTAGCCAATTTCCTGAACGAAGAGGGCTTCGACGTGGGTCCCACGGGTCTGCGTCCCATGGCTTTCTATGCCCTGGACATGTACGTCGACGGGCAGGAAGTAAAGACCTTTAGCCAGCCCATCACGGTACGTCTGCCCATCGATGCCCAGACGATCAACCCTGCCACGGGCAACCCCGTACAGGTGGGCGACGAACTGGCCGTAGCCAGCTTCGATGAAGAGGCAGCCGTCTGGAAGCAGGAACAGACCGTGACGGTAGCAGCCGACAACCTGGGCCGCATGTATGTGCAGTTCGAGCAACCGCACCTTTCCTACTGGTTCATCGGCGCTGTACCCGCAGGCTGCGTGTACACCTTGCTGCGGATCAACTCGGATATCCCCAAAGTGGCCGACATCTTCCGCACGTTTTACACCGAACTGGTCGATGCCAACACCGGCCAGCCGGTAGCACAGGGCAGGTATTTCCGTTTCTACAACTTCGAGCGCATCTTCATCTTTTTCCCGCCTGCCGGTGATGTGAAGCTGCGCATCTGGGATGGCGACGAAGTGTGCAAGGACGACATGCTGTATGAGTCGCCCACGTTCAACACCTGCGCGGGTTCGTTCTTCAACCCGACCGACATCGACGTGGGCAACAGCCTGCGCAAAGAGGAATGGACGGAAATCTTCGTCGAAGTGAGCGGGGTATGCCCCAACGGCCTGACCGTGCGCCCCACCCTGCCGGTGCTGTACAAGGATCCTTCCTGTACTGCCTATTCGCTGCTGGGGAACATGAAGAGCGGAAAAGGCTGGACGACCAAGCTGCGCCAGGGCCAGTACTACGACTTTGCCGTCATCTACGCCGGCCTGGACCGCCGCATCAACCTGCAGGTACCCAAGCAGGATACCGTGATCAACATCGTCAGCCCCGTGTACAACTTCACCGAGACGATCGTAGTGGATTGGGTACCCGGCTCGAATGGCGTAGGTCAGAAGCTGCACCTCAACTATCAGAACATCCAAATGCCGCAGCTTGCCTGTGACGAGTACCTGATGTACTTCAATCCGGATGGCACGCCCATCAACCCCGGCAACGGCAACTAATCGGCAAACACACGTGGCCAAGACGTAACAGCCACTTCAAATTTGGCCTCTGCCAAAATATCATCGCCGGCCTGATGCATCAGGCCGGCGATTCTTTCTCCCGATTCCATGGGCCAGGATGAGGCATAGCCTCCTGCGCTGCCCGTGAGCCGCAAACGATCAATTCGCCTGATCGGCACCGAGCGTCGCAGGGATCCAGCTGCCCGGCTTTGTCGTTTCAGCGTAGATCTTCTCGTAATACTCGCGCGCCATGCGCTTGCTGTCGAAAAAGGGAACGATCTCGCGCATGCTGTTGGCCCGGATGGCAGCCCATTGCTCCCTTCCCTCGTAATAGGTGGGCAGGATCTTTTCGCGGAAGATGCGCATCAGGTTGCGGCGGTCTTCCTCGTCGATCTGCTCGAGCGGCTGCGCCAGATCGGCGGGTGGCACGACGAATGCGTTGTGTCCATCCCGGGCGAATTCGGGGATCCAGCCATCCCAGGTGGAGCAATTGATGGCCCCGTTCATGGCTGCCGTCATGCCGCTGGTACCCGATGCCTCGCGCGTCACGCGCGGGTTGTTGAGCCAGATATCGGCACCTTTTTTCAGTGCCATGGAAAGGTTCATCTCGTAGCCCGCCAGCACCGCCACATTGGGGAATTGCTCGGCCATATGGGCCAACCGGTTGAACGTGGCTATGGCACCGTAATCCTTCGGGTAGGGCTTGCCGGCCCAGATGATCTGGACGGGGCGATCCTGATTGCGCACCAGCTCGACGAACTCGTCCCAGTTGCGCGTGATCAGATCGGCGCGCTTGTAACCCGCGAAGCGCCGCGCCCAGACGATGGTACAAACTTCCGGGTCGAAAATTTTGCCCGTCTGGTCCGCCACGATCTGGAAGAGTTGCTCCTTCATCTCCCGCTTGCGGCGCTCGATGGCCTCCTCGTCATGCTGCTCGAGGGCCTGGTACAAGGGCCGGTCGTGCCAGTAGTCGAAATCCTGGGCGTTGGTCACGTGCACGATGGGGCAGATGCCGCCATGATCGCGCCACATGTCGCGCGCCACCTGCCCGTGCAGTCTCGACACGCCATTGGCGATGCGGGCCATGCGCAGGGCGGCCAGCGAGAGATTGAACGACGGCCCGTCGATGCCCGTGAGCTGCACCACCTTTTCGCGACGCAATCCGCCAAAGAAGCCCATCCGTTCGAGCAGGGCGATGTCGTGCGACTCATTGCCGGCAGGCACTGGCGTATGCGTGGTGAAGACGAGGCGCTGGCGCAGAGCCGAAGCCGATTGCAGCTTTTCGAACAGATAGAAGGCGGCCGGCAGGCCATGCGCTTCGTTGAGGTGATACACCTCGGCATCGAAGCCGATTTCTTCGAGCAGGCGAGCCCCACCCCGCCCCAGCAAAATGTACTGGGCGATCTTCGTTTCGACGTTGTCGTCGTACAGGCGATGGCAGATGGTGCGCGCCAGATAGTCGTTTTCGGGCAGATCGGTCGAAAGCAGGAACACGGGCGCCGTGCCGAACACATGGGGCGGCAGATACCACGCCTTGACCCACACCGGGTGGTTATTCACCTCGATGCGGAAGCGGATGCCCGTGTCTTCGAGGAAGTTGTAAAAGCGCTCGCGGAAAACGGCCTGCAACTCATTCTGGTCGTTCCACTGCTGCTCGTAGTAGCCGAACTTCCACAGGATGCCGATACCCACCAGATTCTGGCCCAGCGTGTAGGCGCTGCGCATGTGCGAGCCCGCCAGATAGCCAAGCCCGCCCGAATAGATCCGAAGGGGATGATCGATGCCGAATTCCATGCAGAAATAGGCCACCTTCTTCCTGAAGGCATCGCTGATTTCATAGGGGGGTGTGAAAGGCTTCTTCATGTCCATAACAGTTGCTTTTTGCTCTTTTTCAATGCATTACAATCAATAAAAAACCACCTGCGCAATGCACTTAGGGTCAAAAGTACCAAAACTGGCTTCTTTCCCCGTTTGCTTGTCCAAAGAAAATTTTCGGGCACTTGCGCAGTGCGAAATTTTCGAGAAATGGCGGCTTTGCGCCGAAAATCGGCATCCTGAGTCAGGAATGCCGGATCCGAAGAATCCCGATCAACCAAACAAATTGATTTTCAACTCTTTATTCAACCAACAATCGAAGCCCGAGCAGATCAGCGAGTAAGTAAGGGAGCTGACCTTTTTCAAAATTTCGGCCTGCCGGAGCGAAAAAAATTTCCTCTCCTGTTGGAGAAAGCAAATCGACCCGTATATTTGACCAACCAAAAATTGGTCGACCAATTTTTAGCAGACCAAAACCACGAAGGAATGTCCAAATCGAACAATTTGTTAGACAACTTCAGGGAGATCGAGATAGAATCACCGGTCGACAAGATCATCCGCCAGATTCGCGAGCTGATCAGTGGGGGGCATCTGAAACCCGGCGACCGGCTCCCGCCCGAGCGCCAGCTGGCAGAAAAGCTGGGCGTGGGGCGCACCCATGTGCGCGAAGCCATCCGCAAACTCGAGTTTTACGGCATCCTCAAAACCCTTCCCCAGAGTGGCACCTTCGTGGCGGGCATCGGGATCACGGCCCTGGAAGGGCTGATCACCGACGTACTGCAACTGGATAATCACGACTTCGCCTCACTGGTGGAGACGCGGGTCATTCTGGAAACCCATACGGCCCGGCTGGCGGCCCTGCGCCGTACACCGGAGGATATCGTCAACCTCGAGAAGGCGCTCGACGCCTACGAGAAGAAAGTCAAAACGGGACAGCCCGCAGTGGAGGAAGACCTGCTGTTTCACATAAAAATCGCGGAAGCGAGCCAGAACAACGTGCTCAAGTCGCTCATGCTCATCATCACCCCAGACATCGTCAACAACTTCATCAAACTGGATGTGTGCAAGGACGGCCGGTTCTATCGGTCGTTGGAGGAACACCATACCATCCTGCAGCACATCGTTGCCGGCGACGCAGAAGCCGCTTCGGAAGCCATGCGTGCACACTTGAAAGACGTGTTGGAATATAGCAAGTCGTTGCGTAACGGAAACACAAACGGAACCGGGCACTGACGGACAGCGCTTGATTTGCCGAAAGGCAAAACTGCAGGGAGCACACAACGAACACGCGAACGGACATATCCCACCCCGAATGACCTGAGGGCCGTCTTCGGCCCGAATCACACCACAAGTAATTACTCGCCAACGAGCTCAGGGCTGCGCCCTGAGGAAGGGGAGGTATGTCTCATGTTGCCTCTCTGCTGAATGCGGATATAAAAATGCCCACCCGCAAGGGTGAGCTTTAACTAAACAACTAAATAATGTGAATTATGGATGCAAAGTTAACAAAGAAGCATCGCTTGGGGATCTCCATCCTCCTCGCAGGGCTGGTGCTCCTCTTCACGCTCCCCGCCAGCAGGGCCGAAGCGGCTGTGCCCCCGGGTCTGGAAGAGGCTGCACAGGCGGCCCAGCGCATTACCGGCACCGTCACCTCCGGTGAAGACGGCAAGCCGCTCATCGGTGTCACCGTGATGGTCAAGGGCAAGAACGTCGGCACCGTCACGGACATCGATGGCAAGTTCGTACTCGAGGACGTGGAAGAAGGCGACGTGCTCGTCTTCAGCTACCTGGGCTACGTGACACAGGAGGTCACCGTCACGGCCGGGATGACCACCGTGGACGTCGTGCTGATGCCCGACATCGCCCAACTGGAAGAAGTGGTGGTCGTCGGCTATGGTCAGGTCAAGAAGTCGCACCTCACCGGCTCGGTTTCGAAAGTCAAGAACGAGCTGCTGGACCAGATCCCCGTGGCGCGCGTCGATGAGGCGCTCGTCGGGCGGGTGTCGGGTGTCAACATCCAGATGACCAACCCGAGCGCCGGTGAGAGCCCGACCATCCGCGTGCGCGGTACCGGCTCGATCACGGCCAGCTCCGATCCGCTCATCGTGGTGGACGGCGTGCCCGTCGATGCCGAGTTTTTGGGCAACCTGGACATGAACAACGTGGCTTCGGTCGAGGTGCTCAAGGATGCGGCCTCGGCGGCCATCTACGGCTCGCGCGGCGCCAACGGCGTCATCATGATCACCACCAAGGGCGGCGAGGAAGGCAAGCCCCGCTTCTCGTACAACACCTACGTGGGCTTCAAGGAAGTACCCTACAACGACAAGATCTTCAAGACGGTAGACGAATGGGCCGCATACGTGGAACAGGCCCGCGGCAGCCTCACCGACGAGATGAAGTACATCCTGCAACTGGGCACCGAGACGGACTGGCAGAAAGTGATGTTCGACGGCGGCATGATCCAGAGCCACAACATCTCGGCCAGCGGCGGCACCAATCGCTCGCGCTACCGCCTGGCACTGGGCTTCCTGGATGACGGCGGCGTGCTGCTCACCGACCACTACACCAAGTACAACGTGCAGCTCCAGCTGGACACGCGCGTCAACGACGTGGTGGAAATGGGCATCAAGCTCAGCCCCTCCTACAGCCGCCAGCGCCTCTTCCCCATTGGCGTGCACGACGCCCTGCGTCAGTCGCCCTGGTTGCCCATCTACCACGACGAAAACACGATCCAGTACGTGGATCGCAACAAGTATCCCGACGTGAAGATCGGCGACTACCCCTGGGAGCGCCACTTCGACAACTACGACCTGTATGGCAACGGCAGCGACGTGGACATCAGCACCACCTCGAACGCCAACGCCTATGCCAAGGTGGTCGAGCGCAACCGCCAGGTGTTCCGCTACAAGATGTACGGCAGCGGCTATCTGAAGCTGAACCTGGCCCCCGGCCTGAGCTTCCGCTCGTCGCTGGGTGGCGACATCGGCTACCGCGAGCGCCGCTACTGGCAGGGCACCAAGGCCGACCGCCGCGGCGCTTCCCGCACCTCGTCCTTCTACAGCAACAGCGTCACGACGCACTGGGTGTCGGAAAACATTTTCAACTACGACCTGAGCAAGGGACCGCACGACCTGAACGTGGTGGCAGGCTTCGCTGCCGAAAAGTGGCACTGGCGCAATGCCGAGGTAGAAGGCGGCGGCTTCCAGTTCGACTTCATCGAGACCATCAATGCGGCCTCCGTCATTACGGGTGGCTCGTCGAACGAGGAAGAGGCCAGCCTGCTGTCGTACCTGGCCCGTGCCAACTACTCGTACGACAACAAGTACCTGGTCTCGATCAGTGCCCGTACCGACGGCAGCTCGCGCTTCGGCCCCAACAACAAGTTCGGCTTCTTCCCCGCCTTCAGCGTAGGCTGGCGCGTGTCGGAAGAAGACTTCCTTGCCGACAACCCCGTCATCAGCGACCTGAAGATTCGCTTCAGCTACGGTACCACCGGCAACAACTCCATTGGCAACTACCAACACCTGGGCTTGCTGGGCGTCGTGGGTGCCGTCATCGACGGTCAGGTGGTACCCGGTTTCAATCCGCTCAACATCGCCAACCCCAGCCTGCAATGGGAAAAGTCGGTCGAGCTGAACCCCGGCATCGATATCGGTCTGTACGAAGGCCGTATCTACCTGACGGCCGAAGTGTACAAGCGCACCAGCGATCAGCTGCTGCTCGACCAGCCCGTGCCCTCGGTCACCGGCTTTACCGAGGCCACCGTCAACATCGGCGAGGTGGAAAACAAGGGCTTCGAGCTGGAGCTCACCACGCATAACATCAACACGGGCAACTTCAAGTGGACCAGCCGCGTGCTGTTCTCCCGCAACAAGAACACGCTGACCGACTTCGCCAACGCCGACGGCCTGATCTCGATCATCGACCCGAAGCGGCCGGCCGAATGGATCAACCTGGTAGGGCATCCCATTTCCTCTTTCTACGGCTACGTGGTGGATCACGAGATCGACCCGCAATACATCAAGGATCCCTACTACCCCATCAATGCCAAGTCGCAGGACATCTACGTCAAGGACCTCAATGGCGATGGCGTCATCACGCCCGACGACCGCACCATCCTGGGTTCGGCCTATCCGGATTTCGTCTGGAGCTTCGACAACCAGTTGCAGTACAAGGGCTTCGATCTGAGCTTCATGTTCCAGGGATCGCATGGCGCCGAAGTGCGCAACATGGATCCCCAGTACCTGAACAACCAGTTCAGCAGCCGCCAGGACTACACCAGCGACTTCCCCGACAAGGACAAGGTGCAGCAGCGCATCTTCACCGACGACATCATCATGGATGCCTCGTACGTGGCGCTGCGCACGTTCAACCTGGGCTACAGCCTGCCCCAGACGACCCTCTCGTCGCTGGGCATCCAGAAGCTGCGCCTGTTCGTGTCGGCCAACAACCTCATCTACCTGATGTCGGACGGCTACACGGGCTTCAACCCCGAAGGGATCAACGCCGGTGGCGACAACCCGCTGACCTATGGCTATCAGCGCGGTGCCGCCCCGATCTATCGCTCGGTTTCGTTCGGCCTCAACCTCAATTTCTAATTCAGATCAAAGCATTCAATCATGAAAATCAATTATAGAATCCTGGGACTGATCCTCGCCGTCGTCGGCTTCAGTTCCTGCAAGGACTTCCTCGATCTGGCTCCCATCTCCCAGATCGGCGACAACGAGTTCTACTCCAATACCGAAGAGGTGGAAGCTGGCGTCATCGCCATCTACGACGGGCTGCAGCAAGGGGTGCTGCGCGAGTTCGCCCTGACGGAAATGCGGTCGGACAACACGCGCACCAAGAGCAGCGAAGGCGAATGGGCCCAGTTCGAAACGCTCGACGTGCAGGCCACCAACGGTGTCGTGGCCAACTACTGGTCCACCTGGTACAACGTCATCTTCCGCGCCAACACGGTCCTGCAGCACCTCGATGCGGTGGACGATGCCACCCTCAAGGCCCAGTTCGAGGGCGAAGCCAAGTTTGCCCGGGCGCTGGCTCACTTCAAGCTGGTGCGCCTCTTTGGCGACATCCCGCTCGTGGATCGCGTCGTGTACATCGAAGACGAGGAATACTACTCGCGCAAGCCTTCCGACCAGGTGTATGCCTTCATCATCCAGGATCTGGAAGATGCCATCTCGAAGCTGCCCACCCGCAGCGGCATCGCCGAAGGACGCGCCACCAAGGGCGCTGCCCAGAGCCTGCTGGCCAAGGTGCACCTGACGCTGGGCAACTACAGCGAGGCACGCACCCTGCTCGAAGCAGTGATGAACAGCGGCGACTACGCGCTGGTGCCCAACTACCGCGACGTGTTCTACGATGAGCTGAACGAAGAGATCATCTTCGCCATCCAGTACATCGAAGACAACGCCGAAGAGAGCCAGGACTTCTCGCTCGAGTTTACGGCCCTGGGCCGGGCCAGCGGTCTGAACTACATCACCGACAACTTCAAGAACTCGGTGGATCCGGCCGACAGCATCCGCGCCGCCGTCCTGTACAACCCGGACAACCCCGCCGAGGTCGGCAAATTCATCGCTTCTTCCTCCGACGCCACCCTCGCCGGCAACGACTGGATCGTCCTGCGCTATGCCGACGTGCTGCTGATGCATGCCGAAGCGATCCTGGCCGGCAAGGAAAGCACCAACGACGCCGCAGCGCTGGCCTCCTTCAATGCCGTGCGGGCACGTGCCGGCCTGCCCGAGGTGACCGAGCTGACCAAGGACATGCTGCTGCACGAGCGCCGCGTGGAGCTGGCGTTCGAAAACCAGCGCTGGTTCGACCTCATCCGCTTCGGCGTGGCCGAGCAGGTCCTTTCGGCCTTTGCCGCGGAAGAAGGGTTCACCTTCCAGTCTACCGACCTCTTGCTGCCGATTCCGCAACGCGAAATCAACGTGAGCAAGGGGCTGCTGACGCAAAACCCGGGGTATTGACCTTGCCCCGCCATCAAGGTACCGACCTGACGTAAGCGGTGCCGGAGGGGCTGTCCCGCAAAGGGCGGCCCCCTTCCGGCCACCCCGCCACACTGCACACGACCATAGTTTCATACACTCCTGATGACGAGGGGAGCGCAGCGCCTGCCTCCCTGCAGCCGGCTGCGCCCCCTTGTTTTTTTCAAACCCACTTTGAAACACATGCCCTCGATCTTCCGGCATATCAGCAGGATGCTCTCGGCCATTGGCCCTGCCTTTTTTGCCATCGGCTATACCATTGGCACGGGCAGCGTCACCACCATGGTCGTGGCCGGCAGCTCTTTCGGCATGCAGCTCCTCTGGGTGCTCTTGCTGAGCTGCCTGGGCTCATGGGTGCTGATGGAAGCCTACGGTCGCTATGCCCTCGTCACCGGCGAGACGGCGCTCTATGCTTTCCGCAAACACCTCAGGGGCGGGTGGCTGCTCAGCCTGCTGATCATCGTGGGCATTTCCTTCGGGCAGCTCAACTCGCTCATCGGCATCCTGGGCATCTCCGCCAATGCCATCTTCGAGCTGATGGCCCTGTACGTGCCCTCGATCAAAGGTTTCGAATACCAGGCCGTGCTGGTGATCGCCGTGCTCATCATCGGACTGATGTACGGCATTCTGCTGCTCGGCAAATACACGCTCTTCGAGCGCATCCTCATTTTCTTCGTCAGCCTGATGGGCCTTTCCTTCTTCCTCTCCCTGTTCATCGTCCATCCCCGGCTCGAAGACATTGCCTCCGGGCTCATCCCCTCCATCCCTCAGGTGGAAAATGGCAAGATGCTCACGGCCGCTTTCGTGGGTACGACGATGGCGGCAGCCACCTTCGTCTCGCGTCCCCTGTTCATCCAGGGCAAGGGCTGGGGCAAGGAAGACCTGCCCCGCCAGTTTCGCGACGCCCTCTCGGCAGCCATCCTGATTTTTTGCATCAGCGGCTCCATCATGGCCGTGGCCATGGGCGCGCTGTACTACCGCGGTCTGCCGGTGACGCGGGTGCTCGACATGGTGCAAGCCCTCGAGCCCTTTGCCGGAAGGTACGCCGTGGCGATTTTCTTCACGGGCACGCTGGCCGCCGGCCTTTCATCCATCTTTCCGATCCTCATGATCACGCCATTGATGATTGCCGACTACGAAAAAGGCCAGCTCGACACCACTTCGACCCGATTCAAGATACTGACGGGCATTGCCTGCCTGATCGGACTCACCGTCCCCATCCTGGGCAGCAATCCCATTCGCGCACAGATACTTACACAAGTCTTCAACATTTTCGTGCTGCCCGCCGTGGTGGCCGGCATGGCCATCCTCATCAACCGGTCCGAACTGATGGGCCGGCATCGGGCGGGCATCCTCATGAATATCGGTCTGGCCCTGGCATTCGTCTTTTCCTGTCTGATATCCTGGACGGGGGCCGTGGCCATCTGGGAAAAACTATAAAAAAACGAACCATGCAAAACCAACGCATTTTATCACCCGACTACCTGACTGCATTCGTTGCCCTCATCGCCCTGCTGGGCTCGAGCTGGCTGTTGCTGAGCTGCCAGTCCGACGGCATCGTGGTACACGACGTGGCCGAGTTCAACGAGGCCGTCGCTTCCGCAAAACCCGGCGACCGCATCGTGCTGGCCAATGGCGTGTGGAAAGACGCCGAGCTGCTCTTCGAGGGCCACGGCACCGCCGATGCCCCCATCACGCTGACGGTCGAGGAAAAGGGCAAGGTCACGCTCGAAGGACAGTCCAACCTGCGGCTGGCCGGCGAGTATCTCGTAGTGGAAGGCCTCGTCTTCCGAAACGGCTATACCCCCACCAAGGAGGTCATCTCGTTCCGCAAGGACAAAAACACCCTGTGCAACCACTGCCGCGTCACCGAATGCGTCATCGACAACTACAGCAATCCCGAGCGCATGGAGACCGACTACTGGGTGGGTATCTATGGCAAAAACAACCGCTTCGATCACAACTACCTGACCGGCAAACGCAACCACGGCGTCACCCTGGCCGTGCGCCTCAACACCGAGGAGAGCCGCGAGAACCACCACCGCATCGACCACAACTACTTCGGGCACCGGCCCATCCTCGGCGCCAATGGCGGCGAGACCATCCGCATCGGCACCAGCCACTACTCGCTGACCAACTCGAACACCGTGGTCGAGTACAACTACTTCGACCGCTGCAATGGCGAGCACGAGATCATCTCCAACAAGTCGTGCCAGAACATCTACCGCTACAACACCTTCTACGAGTGCCAGGGCACGCTGACCATGCGCCACGGCAACGAGACGCTCGTCGAAAGCAACTACTTCTTCGGCAACCGCAAGGCCAACACCGGCGGCATCCGCATCATCAACGAAAAGCAGAAGGTCGTCAACAACTACTGCGAAGGCCTGACGGGCTACCGCTTCCGCGGGGCCCTGGTCATCATGAACGGCGTGCCCAACTCGCCCCTCAACCGCTACTTCCAGGTCAAGGACTCGGAAGCGTCGAACAACACCTTCATCAACTGCGACCACATCCAGCTCTGTGCCGGCGCCGACGAGGAACGCTCGGCCCCGCCCGTCAACACACTGGTAGCCAACAACATCTTCTACAACGAGGCGCGCGACAGCCTCTTCACGGTGTACGACGACATCAGCGGCATCACCTTCCAGAACAACCTCATCAGCCCCAATGTCATCCCGCCCACGCGGCGGGGTTTCGACAAGGCGCGGCTCGAGTTCGTGCGCGACCCCGCCTCGGGCGTGCTGGTGCCCCAGGGCAAAAAGGCCGAGGGCCGCGGCATGCTCGAGATCACCGAGCGCGCCACACCCGATAACACGGGCGTCAAATGGTACCCGCGCCGCGAGGAAGAGGTGCGCTTCGGCACCGGCCAGACGCGCCAGGTGGCACCCGGCATCAACACCCTCTTCGACGCCGTGGCCGCCTCACAGCCGGGCGACGTGCTGGTGCTGGCGCCAGGCACCTACCTCACCACCAAAACCATCACCCTCACCCACCCGCTCACCATCATGGCTGAAGGGGAAAAGCCGGTGCTGCAGTACGAGAAGAATGCCCTGTTCGTCATCGAAAACGGTGGCAGCCTTGCGCTCAGGGGGCTCGTGGTCGACGGCGCCGAGTGCCCCGACGCGCCGGGCAACGTGGTCATCCGCACCAGCCGCTACTCGATGAACCGCAACTACAAGCTCTTCATCGAAGACTGCGATTTCCGCAAGCTGGACGTCAACCACAGCTTCGACGTGTTCCGCGTGGCCAAAAGCACTTTCGCCGACTCGGTCGTCGTGCGCAACTCGTCCTTCGAGGCGGTCAGCGGCAACGTGCTCGTACTCGACAAGGAAACCGACGACCTGGGCATCTACAACGCCGAGAACGTGGTCATCGAAGATTGCCGCTTTGCCCACATCGGCGGCACGGCGCTGAGCCTCTACCGCGGCGGCAACGACGAGAGCACCTTCGGCCCCATGCTCGTGGTGGCCCGCAGCACGTTCGAAGACGTGGGCAATGGCAAACGCAACCGCTACGATGCGTCCATCATGCTGCACGGCGTGCAGGTCATCCGCGTGCACGACTGCACCTTCACCGACAGCCGTCCCGTGCGCATGCACCTCGTAGTGGGTGAACCCATCACCGACTTCCGCAACTGCCGCTTCATCCGCACGCCACCAGTCGTTTCGAACCTGCCTTTCCACGCCGAAAACGTCCTGCTACAATGAGGCATGCACGAAAAACATACTGCTGTGTGGCAGCCCTCGTGGCGCTGAGCTGGCTCCTGCCGGTGCTGCACGCCCAGGCCCAGCACCCGCGCCTCACGCTCACGCAGGAAGAGGTCGCGTGGATCCGCGCCCAGCTGGGGCATGCTCCGCTTTTCGATCGGCAGATCGCCGGCCTGCGCGCCGAGCTGGACGCCGCCATCGAAGAAGAGGGCATCCAGGTGCCCGTGCCCCGCGACATGGCGGGCGGCTACACGCACGAGCGCCACAAGCGCAATTTTTTCCTCATGCAAAAAGCCGGCAACCTGTACCAGATCACCGGCGAGGAGCGCTATGCCGAGTACGTGCGTCAGATGCTGCTGGCTTACGCCAAACTGTACCCTACGCTCGGCCTGCACCCCACGCACCGCTCCTATGCCACGGGCAAAATATTCTGGCAGTGCCTCAACGATGCCAACTGGCTGGTCTATGTCAGCCAGGCCTACGATTGCATCTACGATTACCTGCCGGCCGAGGAGCGGGCGCTGCTCGAGCGCGACCTGTTCCGCCCCATGGCTGATTTCCTTTCGGTAGAAAACCCGCAGTTTTTCAACCGGATCCACAACCACAGCACCTGGGGCAACGCCGCCGTGGGCATGATCGGGCTGGTGATGGGCGATGACGAGCTCGTACAGCGCGCCCTCTACGGCCTCGAATGGGACGACATCCCCGCCGACATGCGCGACAACGACGGCGGCTTCATCCGGCAGGAAGGCCAGTACCGCGCCGGCTTCCTGGCCCAGCTCGACTACTCGTTCTCGCCCGACGGCTATTTCACCGAAGGGCCCTACTACCTGCGCTATGCCATCTTCCCCTTCCTGGTATTCGCGCGCGCCCTCGACAACCACCGGCCCGAGCTGGACATCTTCGGCTACCGCGACAGCATCCTGACCAAGGCCGTCTATGCCCTGCTCAACCTGACCGACGCACAGGGACGCTTTTTCCCCATCAACGATGCGCAGAAAGGCATGTCGTGGCAGGCCCGCGAAGTGGTCACCGCCGTAGACGTGCTCTACGCCCGGAACGAAGACCCGGGCCTGCTCTCCATTGCCCGCCTGCAGGGGCGCGTCCTGCCCGATGCCGCCGGCCTGAAGGTGGCCTTGGGGCTGGAGCAGGGCCTGGACCGCCCCTTCGTGCGGCGCTCGATGATGTGGCACGACGGCCCCGACGGCAAGCATGGGGGGCTGGCCGTGCTGCGCAGCCAACGGGAGGAAGGCATCAGCCTGGTGCTCAAGTACACCGCCCACGGCATGGGGCACGGCCACTTCGACCGCCTGTCGTGCTCCCTCTACGACGAGACGGGGGAAGTGCTGCAGGACTACGGCGCAGCCCGCTGGGTCAACATCGACCAGAAAGGCGGAGGACGCTACCTGCCGGAAAACCAGACCTGGGCCAAACAGACCATCGCCCACAACACCGTCGTGGTGGACCGGCACACCCAATGCGAAGGCAAGGTGAAGATTGCCGAAAAATCGCACCCCGACTTCTACTGCTTTCGCAGCGGCACCGACGGCATCCAGGCCGCAGGCGCCACCGACACGGCCGCATGGCCGGGCGTGCACCTGCAACGCATTATGATCCTGATCGAGCACGAAGCGCTGCCCCACCCGCTGGTCGTCGACCTTTTCCGCGCAAGCGGGAAGGGAAACCACACCTTCGACCTGCCCTACTGGTTTCAGGGGCACCTGCTGACCACCAGCTTCCCCTACGAGGCGGCCACCACGCGCCTGCTGCCCGCCGGCACGAGCGCCGGCTACCAGCACCTGTGGGTGGAAGCGCAGGCAGCCGTACACGACAGCCTGCTGCAACTGCAGTGGTTTGGCAACGGCAAATTCTACACCCTCACCACGCTGGCCGCACCGGGCGACTCGGCTCTCTTCGTGCGCACCGGCGCCATGGATCCCGAGTTCAACCTGCGGCGCGATCCGGCCTTCGTGCTCAGAAAAAACGACCAGAAGGAAGCCCTCTTCGCGTCGGTGCTGGAGCTGCATGGGGCCTACAACCCCGCCGCCGAGATCCCCGAATCGCCTTTCGGCATCGTGGGCGGCTTGCGCATCCTGCAACGCACGGCCGACTACCTGGTGCTGGAGGTGCAGACCCGAGGCGACCAACGCCTGCGCCTCTTCGTGGCCCTCGGTGAGGGCGACAATGACGCCTTCCACAGCCTCGTGCTCGATGGCGCGCAAGTACGATGGAAAGGACCTGTTGAAATAAAATTCACAAAACCATGAGTGACAAACTGCAAAGTGAACGATTCATCCACGGCGAGGAAGTGCCGTGGGAAGAGGTGGCGCCCGGCATGAAGCGCCAGATCATGGGCTACGACGACCGCATCATGCTGGTCAAGGTGGCATTCAAAGCCGGCGCCGTGGGCGAGCTGCACGAACACCACCATTCGCAGGTGACCTACGTGGAAAGCGGCAAGTTCGAGCTGACCATCGGCGACGAAAAACGCGTGCTCAAAGGGGGCGACGCCTTTTACATCCCGCCCCACACCCTGCACGGCTGCGTATGCCTCGAGGACGGCGTGCTGATCGACGTGTTCAGCCCGCACAGAGAAGATTTCCTGAACCAACCAGAATAACAAAAACAATGAAAATCAAAGGACTGAGATGGTGGATCGTGGCGCTGGTTGGTCTGGCTACCGTGATCAACTACATCGACCGCAATGCGCTGGGCATCCTCTGGCCGGCCATCTGGAAGGACCTGGGTCTGGAAGAAGAGATGGCCAAGCATGCCTATGCCACGCTTTCTACCCTGTTCCTGATCGCATATGCCTTCAGCAAGGGCCTCATGGGCCGCGTGTTCGACATCGTCGGCACCCGCATGGGCTTCGTCATCACCATACTGATATGGTCCATCTCGGCTGCGGCGCATGGCCTGGCACGAGGCATCGCCAGCCTGGGGTTTTTCCGCACGCTGCTGGCCATCGGTGAAGCGGGCAACTGGCCCGGCGCCACCAAGGCCAATGCCGAGTGGTTCCCCATCAAGGAACGCGCCCTGGCACAGGGCATCTTCAACACGGGCGCCAGCGTGGGCGCCATCATTTCCGCCCCGCTCGTGGCCACGGTCTATGCCCTCGTCGGGTGGAAGATGACCTTCATCCTGCTGGGCTGCCTGGGCCTTCTGTGGATCATCCCATGGCTGTGGCTGCACCGCGGCACGCCCGACAACAACCCCTTCCTCACCGAGGAAGAGCGGAAATACATCCTCGAGGGCTCCGTGCCCGAAGGCACGCCTGCCGATGCCGCCGAAGACGACCACAGCCTCTCGTGGGGCGAGCTGCTGCGCTACCGACAGAGCTGGGCCGTACTCGTATCGCGCTTCATGCTCGACCCCATCTGGTGGCTGTTCGTCATCTGGCTGCCCATCTACCTCAACGACGCCTTCGGCTTCAACATCAAGGAGATCGGCTATTTCGCGTGGGTGCCCTACGTGGGGGCCGCCCTGGGCAGCATCTTCGGCGGCTGGTGGGCCCGCCAGATCATCCAGAAAGGCCTGGGCGTGGATGTGGCCCGCAAGCGGGTCATTGCCGCCTCGGGCTTGCTCATGCTGGCCGGACTGATCGGTGGCGCCTATGCCGCCGAACCCGTACTGGCCGTGCTGCTCATCGCCCTGGTGCTCTTCGGGTTCCAGATGGCCATCGGCAACATACAGACCCTGCCCAGCGACTTTTTCTCGGGCAAGTCGGTGGGCACGCTGGCCGGCCTGGGCGGCACCACGGCGGCCCTGGGCTCCATCCTGTTGTCCACGTATCTCATCCCCTGGCTTTCGCAAATAAGCTATTGGCCGGTCTTCATCCTCGGCGCCATCCTGGTGCCGCTGGGCGTGGGGGCCATCTTCTTGCTCGGTGGAAAGATCGAAAGAGTGAAAATCAAGTAGCATTTCAAAAATCAAAACAAATTAAATATGAATTTCAGTGGAAAAACGGCCATCGTTACGGGTGGCGGCAGAGACATCGGAAGGGCCATCTCCATTCGCCTGGCAGAAGGCGGCGCCAACGTTGTGATCAACTATTTCAATAACCCGGCCCCCGCAGAAGAGACCCTGCGCATCATCCGCGAAAAGGGCGGTCAGGCCATCGCCGTAAAAGCCGACCTGACGCAGTGGGACGAGTGCTTCCGCCTGGTCGACGAAGCGCGCAAGGCTTTCGGTCCCCACATCCATATCCTCGTCAACAACGCCGGCGGTCTGGTAGCGCGCAAAAAGCTGCTCGAGATGGACGAGCAGTTCTGGGACTACGTCATGGCCCTGAACCTCAAGTCGGTATTCATGATGCACAGAGCCGTCATCGAGCACATGCCCAAAGGCGGCAGCATCGTCAATATCGCCTCGCAGGCCGGCCGCGACGGCGGCGGTGGGGGCGCCTCGGCCTACGCCACCTCCAAAGGGGGCGTGATGACCTTCACCCGCGCCATGGCCAAGGAGCTCGGCCCGCAGGGCATCCGCGTCAATGCGGTGTGTCCCGGCCTGATCGGCACCACCTTCCACGACACCTTCACACCCGACGAGGTGCGCAAGATGGTGGTCGAAAAAACGCCGCTGCGCCGCGAAGGCCGACCCGAAGACGTGGCCAACGTCGTGGCCTGCCTGGCCTCGGAAGAAGCCGACTTCATCACCGGTGCCAACATCGACATCAACGGTGGCCTGGCATTTTCCTAACCTGAAACAGTTCCATACTCATGAAGAAAATCGTCACTTTTGGTGAAATCATGCTGCGGCTCACGCCGCCCGGCTGGCGGCGCTTTTCCCAGGCCAGCTCGTTCGACGTGATCTACGGTGGGGGCGAGAGCAACGTGGCCGTCTCGCTGGCCAACTACGGTCTGCCGGTAGAGTTCGTCACGCGCCTGCCCCAAAACGACATCGGCGACTGCGCCCTCATGGAATTGCGCAAACGGGGCGTAGGCACCCGCTGGGTCCAGCGCGGCGGCGAGCGCCTCGGCATCTACTTCCTCGAGATCGGCGCAGTGAGCCGCGGCAGCAAGGTGGTGTACGACCGCGCCCATTCCGCCTTTGCCACCATCGAGCCCGGCATGTTCGACTGGGAAGCCATCCTGGCCGATGCCCAGTGGTTCCACTGGACCGGCATCACGCCTGCCGTGTCGCAGGGGGCGGCCGACGCCTGCCTCGAAGCCATCCGCACGGCCAACCGCCTGGGCGTCACCGTGTCCACCGACCTGAACTACCGCGCCAAGCTGTGGAAGTACGGCAAGGAGCCCGGCGAGGTCATGCGCGAGCTGGTGGCCGGCTGCGACATCATCCTCGGCAACGAGGAAGACGCCGAAAAGCACTTTGGCCTCAAACCCGAGGGCGTCGACGTGACCCATGGCGCCACCGTCAAGGCCGAGTCCTACCTATCGGTCATGCAGCAGCTCATGGAGATGTTTCCGCGGGCCAAAAAGGTGGTCACCACCCTGCGCGGGTCCATCAGCGCCAGCCACAACACCTGGTCGGGCGCCCTGTACGACGGCAAGAAGCTCTACACCGCCCCCACCTACGACATCACCCACATCGTGGATCGCGTGGGTGGCGGCGACAGCTTCATGGCCGGCCTGATCTATGGGCTGCTCACCTGGCCCGACGACGACCAGAAAGCCCTCGACTTTGCCGTGGCGGCCAGCTGCCTCAAGCACACCATCTACGGCGATGCCAACCTGGTCACGGTGGAAGAGGTGGAGAAGCTCATGAAAGGCGATGCCAGCGGCCGCGTGTCGCGCTGACGGGCGCGCCCTCGTTTCACAAGCACGAAAAAAGGAAAGCACAATGGCCAGATTTTCAAGAATGGAAGTGGCCCGCCTGATGGGCGAGCAGGGCATGGTACCGCTGTTCTTCCACCCCGACATCGAGGTGTGCCGGTCAGTGGTGCAGGCCTGCTACCGCGGTGGGGCCCGCCTGCTCGAGTTCACCAATCGCGGCGATTTTGCCCACGAGGTGTTCGGCCAGCTCAGCAAATTTTGCGCAAGCGAGCTGCCCGACATGGTGCTGGGCGCCGGCTCCATACCCGATGCCGCCACGGCAGCGCTCTACATGCAGTTGGGCGCCAACTTCATCGTCACGCCCTCGCTGCGCGCCGACGTGGCCCGCGCATGCAACCGCCGCAAGGTGCTGTGGTCGCCCGGCTGCGGGTCATTGAGCGAGATCGGGCAGGCAGAAGAGCTGGGCGCAGAGATCGTGAAGCTGTTTCCGGGCAGCGTGTACGGACCCGAATTCATCAAGGCCGTGCGCGCACCCCAGCCCTGGACGCTCATCATGCCCACGGGGGGCGTGGCACCCCAGCGCGCCAACCTCGAAGCCTGGTTCAAAGCCGGCGCCTGGTGCGTGGGCATGGGTTCCAAGCTCATGGTCAAAAAAGCCGATGGCAGCTTCGACCTCGACGCCATCGAGCAACTGACCCGCGACACGCTCGCCCTCATCCGCGAGATACGTCAGGCAGACAAGGCCTGAGCGCCCTGTTTGCCGAAAGGCAGTGCCGTCACACGAGATCAACCAGTGGGAGTTCACCGTTCACTCATGAATCCCGATATCCAGCGTCCACTTTTCCGAAGTGGGCGCTTTTTTTTGCCTTTCGGCAAATGACGCCCGCGCGATGCCGAGCGGCTTTTTCTGGAGGATGCGAGGGTCGATGGTTGAGACTCGCTTCGCTCGATGTTGATACGCCGCTGACGCGGCGATGTTGAGACGCGGCTATGCCGCGATGTTGAGATTTGAAAACGTTGCGTGCGGTTGCTGCGTTCCGCGAGGCAAACCCTCAACCCTACACGCTCAACCGCATTCATGGAAACCCTGAAAATCAACTTTAAACATTAAACTTTAAACTTTAAACTCAAACACTCAACCCTCAACGCTACACCCTCAACCTTTTTTTGCAGGGGACTCAAACATTAAACTTTAAACTCAATCCCCCCTTCCACATACCCAATTCAGGGTATTTCGTGACGCAAGCCCGTGACCTGCTTTTACTTGCCGCATTTTCGCCATATCTTGCCATTGTCTGCTTGCAGCTGCAAGCACCGCATCTACCCCACTGCAGCGAACAGAGCCTTCAAGCCATCACGTTTTTCGCACAACACGCTGATTTGCAAATAAAAGCAAATCAGCGAGTTTTCATGCATCCGACATCTACCCACACTGACTTGCGACTGCCGCCAGCTTCATTGAAGTGCATGCGGCATCCCCTTCCAAGCGGAATCATTGACCAAACGGGCACGAAGAACCACTCTTTGTGACAGCGAATTATTGTCTCAAAAAACGAATCACCCTATGAACACACGCTTACCCCTCGGCAGGGCCGTCATGACCATGGCGCTCGTCTGCCTCGCATTTTCCATCAAGGCCCAGATCACGGTCGTGCTGCAGGCCACCGAGCCCACCTGCGGCGGCTTCAGCAACGGCGCCGTGACGGCCAATCCTTCCGGCGGCACGCCACCCTACACCTATCTGTGGAACACCGGCGACACCACGCAGACCATCTACGATTTGCCGGCAGGCACCTACAGCGTCACCGTGACCGACAGCAACGGCGCCACCGGCACGGCCAGCATCACGCTGACCGCGCCCCCGCCGCTCTGGGCGGGCATCACGCACGACAACTGCGCGCTGCCGGCCACGCTCACCGCCAACGTAAGCGGGGGCACGCCCAACTATTCGTTCAACTGGAGCACGGGCGCCACCACCCAAACCGTCAGCGGCCTGCCAGCCGGATACTACTGCGTGACCATCATGGACGCCAACCTGTGCGGCGTGGTCACCTGCACCACGGTGGCCGCCACCGCCCTGTCGGCCCAGGTCAGCACCACCGACGCCCAGTGCAACGGCACGGGCGGCAGCGCCACGGCGACCGCCAGCGGGGGCGTGACGCCCTACACCTACCTGTGGAACACGGGCGACACCAGCGCGACCATCACCAACCTGGCGCCAGGCACCTACACCGTGACCGTGACCGATGCCAGCGGCTGTACGGCCACGGCCTCGGGCGTGGTGAATGCAGCAGGCGGCATCTCGGCCTGGCTCACCGTCAACCACCCGGTCTGCGGACAAAACAACGGCAGCATCTCGGCCAACGCCATGGGCGGCACCCCGCCCTACACCTACCAATGGAGCAACGGCATGACCGGCCCCATCATCACGGGACTGGGACCCGGCACCTATACCGTCACCATCACCGATGCCAATGGCTGCGTCGGCACCAAGTCGGCCACGCTCGTGGACCAGAGCACGCTCACCTTGACGGCCACGGCCACGCCCGAATCCTGCGCCGGCGCCCACGACGGCACGGCCACCGCCTCAGTCTCGGGCACCAGCGCTGCCGTCACCTTCACCTGGAGCACGGGCGCCACCGGCGCCACCATCACGGGCCTGGCGCCCGGCACCTACACCGTGACGGCCACCGACGCCAACGGATGCTCGGATACGGCCTCGGCTACCGTCCTGCCCGGCCCGGCATTGACGGTAAACGTGGCCACCTACGACGTCACCACCTGTGGCGGCAGCAACGGCTGGGCTACGGCCCAGGCATCGGGTGGCACGCCGCCCTACACCTACCTGTGGAGCACGGGCGCTACCGGCGCCACCGTCATGAATTTGCCGGCAGGCACCTACACCGTGACGGCTACCGACGCCAACGGCTGTAGCGGCACCGCCACGGCCATCATCAGCGAGCCGCCCAACCTGGGCGTCAACGTAGTGGCCACACCCTACCTCTGCCCCGGGCAGAGCAGCGGCCAGGCGCTGGCCTTCGTCAGCGGCGGCACCATGCCCTACTTCTTCCTCTGGAACACGGGCGCCACCACGCCCTCGCTCAGCAACCTCGGCCCCGGCACCTACAGCGTGACCGTGACCGACATCAACGGCTGCACGGGTACCGATACGGTGGTCATCGCCAACGCCGCCCCCGACTTCGTCCTTGACGTCATCCTCAACCCGCCGCTCTGCTACGGCGACAGCAACGGCAGCATCGAGGTGACGGGCTGGGGAGGCACGCCCCCCTATACCTACCAGTGGAACACGGGCAGCACCAACAACGTCCTGACCAACATACCGGCAGGCACCTACGTCGTCACCGTCACCGAAGCGAGTGGTTGCAGCCTGGTGGACACCATCGAGCTGACGCAGCCCGACCCCATCGTCGTCCAGACCAGCCTCACCCCCACCGACTGCAACGGCCAGAACGGCAGCGCCTCGGTCACCGTCAGCGGGGGCACGCCGCCCTACACCTACCTCTGGAGCACCGGCGCCACCACACCCACCATCAGCGGCCTGACGCCGGGCAGCTATAGCGTGACCGTGACCGACGGCCATTTTTGCACGGCCATAGGGCTGGTGTACCTGCCTGCACCCAACCCGCCACAGGTCGCCATCACGGGTGAGGGGCCCGACTGCCATGGCGCAAACAACGGCTATGCCTCGGCCGTGGTGACGGGCGGCGCCCCGCCCCTGTCGTACCTCTGGAGCACCGGTGCCACCACACCCACCATCATGGGGCTCGGCGCAGGCACCTACAGCGTCACCGTCACCGATGCGCTGGGCTGCAGCGACGCGGCCAGCATCACACTCACCGAGCCCGACGTCCTCATCATCGACGTCATCCTCACGCCACCCCTCTGTGCCGGCGACAGCAACGGCAGCATAGAGGTGAGTGGCTGGGGCGGCACGCCACCCTACACCTATCAGTGGAACACGGGCGCCACCACGCCCATCCTCAGCGGCATCGCGGCAGGCACGTACACGGTCACCGTCACCGATGCCAATGGTTGTTCGCTTTCGCAAAACATCGAACTGCCCGAGCCCGCGCCCCTCTTCGTGGACGTGACCACCACGCCCAGCGCCTGCAACGGCGCTACCGGCACGGCCACGGCATCCGCCAGCGGCGGCACACCACCTTACACCTACCTATGGAGCAACGGCCAGACCGGACCAACGGCAACGGGGCTGGCACCGGGCACCTACACCCTCACCGTCACCGATGCGCACAACTGCTCGAAGGCAGTGGTGGTGACCATCATCCAGCCCGACCCGCCCTCCGTGAGCATCCAGGCCACACCCGTGAGCTGTCCGGGCGCCATGGATGGCAGCCTTTCGGCAAATGCCACCGGCGGCACGCCACCCTACACCTATCAGTGGAGCAGCGGCCAGACCGGGCCGGTCATCACGGGACTGGCCCCCGGCACCTACGGCCTCACGGTGACCGACGCCAACGGCTGCGCGGCCACCCAGTCGGCCACCCTCACCGAGCCGGCACCGATGGTGCTCGAGCTGACCAGCAGCCCCGAGAGCTGCATGGGCTACAACGACGGCGCGGCCATGGTGCTCGTCGTCGCCGGAGGCACACCGCCCTATAGCTACCTGTGGAGCAACGGCGCCACCACGGCCACCATCACGGGTCTGGCCCCCGGCAGCTATGCCGTCACCGTCACCGACGCCAATGGCTGTACGGCCAGCGGCACGGTAGCCGTAGCCATGGGCACCAACCTGCAACTGAGCATCACACCCTTCCCCGTAGCCTGCCATGGCGACTCGACCGGTGCAGCAGCCGTCACCGTCAATGGCGGCGGAGGCCCCTTCACCTACCTGTGGAGCAACGGCCAGACCGGTTCCCTGGCGACGGGCTTGCCGGCGGGTACCTACAGCGTCACCGTGACCAACAGCCTGGGCTGCAGCGCCACGGCCACCACTACCGTCACCGAACCATCCGCACTGCAACTGACGCTCACGGGCACCAACCCCGCCTGCCACGACAGCAATGACGGCACGGCGGCGGCCACGGCCGGCGGCGGCACGCCACCCTATGCCTTCGCCTGGAGCACGGGCGACAGCACGGCAGCCATTGCAGGGCTCGG
>CAYNYN010000001.1:34187-39277 GCA_964401445.1 uncultured Saprospiraceae bacterium
GGCACCTACGGCCTCACCGTCACCGACGCCATCGGCTGCACCGCTTCCGCAAATGCCGTGGTGCCGGCCTGGCCCACGCCCACCTGCAGCATCGTGATCGTGCAGCCGGCCAGCGCCCCCGACGCCAGTGACGGCATCGCCCAAGCCGTGGCCAGCGGCGGCACGCCACCCTACAGCTACCTGTGGCACGACGGTCACACCGGCGCAATCCACGAAAACCTGCCGGCCGGTCCCGTCAGCGTCACCATCACCGACGCCAACGGCTGCACCACCACCTGCAGCGCCGACATGCCCGCCCCCGCCAAGATCGGCGACTACACCTGGCTCGACGTCAACATGAACGGCATCCAGGACGTGGGCGAGCCGCCCATCGCCGGCATCCCCGTCGTGCTGTCGGGCACCAGCACCGACGGCAACCCCGTATCGGGCAGCACGCTGACCGATGCCAGCGGCATGTACATGTTCGTCGTGCCGCCGGGCACCTACAAGGTCACCTTTACCCCGCCGGGCGGCTACCAGTTCACCAGCCCCGACCAGGGCGCCGATGATGCCCTCGACAGCGATGCCGACCCTGCCACGGGCATGTCGCCCATGGTCACCGTCGGGCCGGGCGAGTACGACAACACGATCGACGCCGGCTTCTACTTTTCCGACACCTGCCAGAACGTGACCTATCCGGGCATGATCTGCTGCGACCAGGTGCTGTGTGGCCCGGGCCTCGTGCCCGCTCCCATCACCGAGACGCTGCCGCCCGTGGGCGGCACCGGCCCGCTCGAGTACATGTGGCTGTACAACCTGGAGCCGGGGCCCTTCGATCCCAACGTGTGGACGCCCATACCGGGCGCCGACGGCCCCGAATACCAGCCCGGCCCCTTGAGCCAGACGACCTGGTTCGTGCGCTGCGTGCGCCGGCAGGGCTGTGACACCTGGTTCGAGACCAACGTCATCAAAATCGAAGTGGACAGCCAGTCGTTCGCCCAGATCATCGCCCCCGACACCGTATGCATGAACGTGCCCGTCACCATGACGGCGGGCGATCCGGGCGCCGGCGCCACCTACTACTGGCATTTCGGTTTTGGCGCAAGCCCGCAGACGAGCACCAGCCAAACCGAGCAGGTCACCTGGACCGTGCAGGGCGTCAAGGTGGTACACCTCGAAGTGACGCGCAACGGCTGTACCACCCAGGCCACGAAGCACGTGGTGGTGTCGAACGACCCCGTTCTGTGTGGCGGTCCCCTCGTCGTGACGGCCACGCCCCTGAGCCAGACGGTAGTCCATCTGGAATGGAGCCGCGAAGGCACCCAGAGCGACGATTTCAGGTACGTGGTGGAATGGTCGGCGGAAGGCACGGTCTTCGAGCCGCTGGCCACGCTCGCCGGCAAAACCGACGCGCAAGGCACCTATTACCAGTACTTCGACGAGTCGCCCAAGCAGGGCCGCAACTTCTACCGCGTACGGCTCGAATCGCCTTCCGGCAAAACGCTCCTGTCCAACGTGGCAGAGGTGACGCTGACGGGACGCGTGTCCATCGCCCTGTTGTACCCCAACCCCGTCGCGGAAACGGCCTGGCTCGAACTGCTCGAGACGCCCGCCGCCGACGAGGTGGCCTGGACGCTCTGGTCGCCCGAAGGCAGGGTTTTGCGCAAGCAGGTGATGGACACCCATGCGGTGCGCCATGCCATCGACCTCAGCGATTTGCCGAAAGGCATCTACCTGCTGTCACTACAGTACGATGGGCACACGCAGAAGGTGTTCAAGCTGGTGAAGATGTAATGCAGAGAGGGGGCATGGATTGAGTCCCCGGAAAAAAATGGTTGAGGGTTGAGCCTGATACCCGTGACAGCGTGACAGCGTGACGACGTCCATCATAGGTAGTCCATTGTCCATTGTCCATCGACTTGCTGTATAGCTGAGCCAGTGAAGACGTTTGCGAACCTTTGCAAGGTTCGTAAACGTCAATGGCTCACCGCTCGATCCCCAGAGGAATGGCGTAAAACGCAAAGAGCAGGGCCGGAAATCCGGACCCTGCTCTTTTTTTCTGGAAAGACCAATGGTGGTCAGTCGTCGTGACGCGGGCCGCGATGGCGGGGGCCACCCCGACGCGGACCACGGCCTCTGTCGCGGTTCTGGCCGCCGCGGCCATGGCGACGCTCGCCGCCGTTATCCTGTGAGCCTTCGGGTGCCGGCAAGAGGGCCTTGCGCGACAGGCGATACTTGCCGGTGCGGCTGTCGATGTCGATGAGCTTGACCTTGACGCGGTCGCCCTCCTTGAACACCTCCGAGACGTCTTCGATGCGCGAGTGCGAAATCTCCGACACGTGCAGCAGGCCCTGACGACCGTGGAACTCCACGAACACGCCATAAGGCATCACGCTGCGCACCACGGCATCGTACACGTCGCCCACCTCGGGCATGAAGGTGATCTCGCGGATGCGCGCCAGTGCCTTGTCGATCGATTCCTTGTTGGCGCTGGCGATGTGCACCACGCCCTTGTCGCCCACCTCTTCGATGTTGATGGTGGTGCCGCTCTCGTTCTGGATCTCCTGAATGATCTTGCCACCCGGGCCGATGACGGCGCCGATGAAGCTCTTGTCGATCTCGATCTGAACGATGCGCGGGGCATGGGGCTTGAGGTCTTCGCGGGGCTCGCTGATGACCTTGTTCATCTCGTTGAGGATGTGCAGCCGGCCGGCGCGTGCCTGCTCGAGGGCCTGCTCCAGCAGCTCGTACGACAGACCTTCGATCTTGATGTCCATCTGGCAGGCCGTGATCCCCTTCTCGGTACCGGCCACCTTGAAGTCCATGTCGCCCAGGGCGTCCTCGTCGCCGAGGATGTCGCTGAGCACCACCGTGCGCTCACCATCAGAGATGAGGCCCATGGCAATACCGGATACGGCAGCCGAGACGGGCACGCCGGCATCCATCAGGGCCATCGAGCCGGCACAGACGGTAGCCATCGACGACGAGCCGTTCGACTCGAGGATGTCGGACACGATGCGGATGGTATAGGGAAAGTCTTTGGGCAGCACGGGCGCCAGGGCGCGCTTGGCGAGGTTGGCATGGCCCACCTCACGGCGTCCCGGGCCGCGCAGCGGCTTGATCTCGCCCACCGAGAAAGGCGGGAAGTTGTAGTGCAGGATGAAGTTCTCGTAATACACCTCGAGCGCCTTGTCCACCATCAGCTCGTCGAGCTTGGTGCCCAACGTGAGCGAGGTGAGCGACTGGGTCTCGCCGCGGGTGAAGATGGCCGAGCCATGGGCCGAGGGCAGGTAGTCCACCTCGCCCCAGATGGGACGGATCTCGTCGGGCTTGCGACCATCGAGGCGCACGCCTTCGTTGAGCACGATCTGGCGGATGGTTTCCTTCTTCCACTTGTCGTAGTAGCGCTCTACCAGGGCGCCCTTTTCTTCCATGTATTCTTCGCCCTTCTCCTCGGTCATCTTCTCGATCAGCTCCTGCTTCAGCTCGTCGAGCTTGCCGCGGCGCGTGTGCTTGTCGAGGAAGGCCTTGGCGATCTCC
Source organism: uncultured Saprospiraceae bacterium (assembly GCA_964401445.1). GTDB lineage: Bacteria > Bacteroidota > Bacteroidia > Chitinophagales > Saprospiraceae > WFYJ01. The sequence goes on from CAYNYN010000001.1 coordinate 37,707, forward strand.
GTGACGCGGGGCTCCACGAAGGCTTTGACTTCGGCTTCGAGGGCCTCGTCTTCGACGGGGGGCTCCACGGCGCGCTTGTTGAGCGCCTTCTCACCCACCTTTTGGGCCAGTTCGAGCTGGGCCTGGATCTGCACCTTGATGGCGTCGTGGCCGGCCTTGATGGCTTCGACCAGCTCCACTTCCTGGCATTCCTTGGCCTCACCTTCCACCATCACCACGTTGTCGGCCGTACCGGCTACGATGATGTCCAGCGTGGCGCGTTCGAGATCCTGGCGCAGCGGGTTGATGACGTACTGGCCATCGATCTTGGCGACGCGCACCTCGGAGATGGGCCCCAGGAACGGAATGTCGGACACGGCGAAGGCGGCCGAGGCGGCCAGGGCCGCAAACGCATCGGGCAGCACCTCGGGGTCGCCCGAGATCAGGTTGATGATTACCTGCGTCTCGTTCATGTAGCCTTCGGGGAACAGCGGCCGGATGGCGCGGTCTACCAGACGCGACACGAGGATTTCGTAGTCCGACAGGCGCGCCTCGCGGCGGAAGAAGTTGCCGGGGATCCGGCCTGCCGATGCAAATTTTTCCTGATAGTCAACCGAGAGCGGGAAAAAGCTCTGTCCTTCCTTGGGCTCTTTGGCCGACACGACCGATGCGAACAGCATCGTCTTGCCACATCGAACCACGACGGAGCCGTCGGCCTGGGTGGCCAGCTTGCCGGTTTCGATGATCACCTCCCGCCCGTCGGGCAAGTTGAAGGAGGCGGTGATTGGAGTTTGTTTACCCATTTTCTTGAATCTTGATATTTAACCTTCGTTGTAACCACAATCAGCTGATGTGCTACGGCTGCCGCCGCACATCAGGAGGCGCAATTTCGCAAATCCTTCCTTCGTAAATACGCTTGTGCGTACGCGAAGTTGGTTTTTTCCGAATTGCCGCGCTACACGGGCCCGATCTCGGCCGGCCCGAGCCGCACATCCTGCGTCAACCTTGCCTGGAACGATTGCCATTTGCCGAAAGGCGCATGCCTGCCCGCACAAGGTGCCGGGGCCATGCCTGAACCGGAAAGCGTAGGGGAAAGGATTCCTTGCTCGGAACGAGCGCCGGGCCCCGGGCCCAAAGTAAAAAAGTGCTCCGCAAATGCGAAGCACTTTTTCAGGGTCGCGATCAACCGCGGATGCCAAGATCCTCGATCAACGCGCGATATTTCTCGATGTCTTTGCGCTTCAGGTAGTTGAGCATCTGACGACGACGACCTACCAGACGCAGCAGCGAACGACGGCACGAGTGGTCCTTCTTGTTCTGCTGCAGATGCTCCGAGAGCTTCTGGATCCGATAGGTGAACAGCGCGATCTGTCCTTCGATCGAGCCGGTGTTCTGGGCCGAGCCTCCGTACTTTTCGAAGATCTCTGCCTTCTTTTCTTTGGGAAGATAAACTGGCATTGTGTGAATTTTTACCGTTAGTGATTACGAAAATCAGTTACAGCGGCCGCAAAGGTACGCTTTCTTCCCGATTTTATATCGCTTTTTCTGAAAAGAGAGGCTACTGCAAAAAGACGATGGACGATGGACTTACG
>CAYNYN010000002.1:0-18863 GCA_964401445.1 uncultured Saprospiraceae bacterium
CGTGCCAGCCCTTGAGAAAAATCGCGCGCATCCAGAAAGTTCGGTCCGATCACGGGCGTGCCCGCATGGTCGATGAAGCCGATGCCCTCATAAAACGCCACGCGCGCCAGCCCTTCGCGGAAGGGCCACGCCAGGCCGTACTGGGGCGGCGTCACGGCCATGCCCGTGGTGTCGAGGTAGCCCCAGAGGAATTCCTTCATGTAGGGGGCGCGCCCTTCGGCAAAGGGGGCGATCTGGTCCCAGGTCGGTTCGAGCAACACCTGCCCCTGCCCGTCCAGCAGGCCGAATTTGCCCTGAGCGGCCACGATCCAGCGGCCCGATTCACCCCATACGAGGTAATCCCATCGCGGGGCGACCACGAGCTGGCCACCGCGATCGATCAGGCCCCACTTTCCGGCAAGCGCCACGGGCGCCAGGCCCTCGTGAAAGTCGCCTGCCTGGTCCCATCGGGGCTCGACGACCCATTGGCCCTGCAGGTCCACGAATCCCACCTTGCCCTCCTTCCGGGCGCGGCACACGCCCTCTTCGGGCAGCCACAGCCGCTCGAACGTAAGCGGGATGACCACCGCCCCCAGCGTGTCAATGGCGCCGTACTGCCCGCCCAGCTCCACCACGGCCAGCCCGTGGCGGAAATGGGTGGCCCGGTCGTATTTGGGCTCCACCACTGCCCGCCCCTGCCGGTCGATGAAGCCGTACCGTCCCTGCCGCTCGATGCGGGCCCTGCCCTCGTGGAAGTCGTCGATGCGGCCTGCCTGCATGGGCACTGCCAGCCTGCCAGCCCCATCGACGAAGCCCGTTTGCCCGTCGTAGTCGGTCACGCGCCCCAGCCCATCCCGAAACGTGTAGGCAGCTTTGTAACGCAAGGGGACCACCACCTTGCCCGTGCGGTCGATGTAGCCCCAGTAGCCGCCCTGCCGCACGGCTGCCAGCCCTTCGGCAAATTCGCGACAGTCGTCGTACACGGCATCGATGACCAGCCTGCCCGCACGGTCGATGTACCCCCATTTGTTTTCGGCGATGTCGTAGTCTGCCTGGGGCGGGGGCAGCACTTCCGCCGAGCCATCGGCCTCGGTCGACGGGTCGGTGGTGCAACCCGCCACCACCATCAGCACCAGAAAGGGAAACAGCAAACGCATGTGTGGCATTTTGGGAAACCGGATCAAATGTCGAAATCTACGGCTTTGCGCAGGGCGCCCAGCGCCCCCTTGCGGTGGAGGCGCTCCCAGGCCTCGCGGTCGAAGCTGTACAGCTTGGCCGGACGGTGCGCCACGCCTTTCTGCCGTCCCACCTCCTTGAGCAGGCCGGTCTTCAGCATGCGCGAACGGAAGTTGCGCTTGTTGAAGCCCTCCGTCACGCCCATCACCTTCTCGTAAATCTGCTGCAGCTGGCTGAGCGTGAAGGCCGCAGGCAGCAGCTCGAACACCAGCGGCTCGTGCCGCACCTTCTGCCGCAGCTTTTCGATGGCAATGGCGATGATCTCGTCGTGGTCGAACGCCAGCCGGGGCAACTCTTCGATCTCGAACCACTCCACACGCCGCGCATCCGAGCTGGGACGTACGGGATGATCCTCCAGATTGACGAGCGCGAAATGGGCCACGCTCACCACCCGCCCACGCGGGTCGCGGTCGGGCCGGCCAAACGTGTGGAACTGCTCGATGTACAGGTCGCGCACCCCCGTCTCCTCCTCCAGCTCGCGCAGGGCCGCCGCCTCGATGTCCTCGTCGATGCCGACGAAGCCCCCCGGCAAGGCCCACTGCCCGATGAAGGGCTCGTTGGCCCGCTGTATGAGCAGCACCTTGAGCTGGGCACTGGCGTCCAGTCCGAAAATCACGCAGTCCACCGTCAGCGCAGGTCGAGGATGGTCGTAGCAGTAAGGCATAGGATTCTGTTTCCTTCCAATCAAGACAAGTCCAAACCGGCCCAGTCGATCCCTTTGCGCAGCCAGCGCAGCGTCTGCGCTTCGGCAGAGCCGGGTTCGGGCCGAAAGTCGTATTTCCACTGTGCGCGGGGCGGCAGGCTCATCAGGATCGATTCGATGCGCCCCTGCGTGTCCAGGCCGAATTTCGTGCCTTTGTCGTACACGAGGTTAAACTCCACGTAGCGGCCCCGACGCAGCTCCTGCCAGTCCTTTTCCCTTTCGGAAAATGGGCGGTGGCGGTGCCTGCCCGCCAACTCCACGTAAATGGGCGCAAAAGCCTCCCCTATCGCCCGCACGAAAGCAAACCGCGCTGCACGCCCTACCGGGCCTTCCGGTCCCAGACGGTCGAAGAACACCCCGCCGACGCCGCGCGTCTCGCCCCGATGCGGAATGTAAAAATAATCGTCGGCCCATTCCTTGAAGCGAGGATAATAATCCGGATCGAAACGGTCACACACGGCTTTCAGCTGCCGATGAAACCACCGGGCATCCTCGGGCACGACGTAATGCGGCGTCAGGTCGATGCCACCGCCGAACCACCACGTGCCCCCCTCCAGCTCGAAGTACCGAACGTTCATGTGGATGATGGGCACGTGCGGATTCACGGGATGCAGCACGATGCTCACGCCGGTGGCGAAAAACGCGCCCGCCTCGATGCCCAGCGCCCGACCGATTTTTTCGGGCAGTGCGCCATGCACGGCAGAAAAGTTGACGCCCCCCTTCTCGATGACCTCGCCCTCGATGATGCGGGTACGACCACCGCCGCCGCCAGGCCGCTCCCACAAGTCCTCGCGGAATTGGCGGCCATCCAGGACTTCCAGCTCATGGCAAATGGCATCCTGCAACTCCCTGAAAAACTGCTCGATAGTTTCTTTCATTGTTGTGTCCGGGTTTTATCGCTTTGTCCGTTTCGAAGTGGTTCGGGGGCGAGCGTTATAGCCCCGGTGGTTCATGTCGAATGCCTTTTGTAAACAATCAGACTTGATTGGGTTTATGGGTTCCTTCTTTCAAAACCGCAGCTTTCAGACGCAGAAAAACGCAGTGTGGACGCAGTTTTTCCCAGGTTGAGGGTTTGCCTCGCGCAACGCAGCAACCGCACACAACGTTTTTCAAATCTCAACATCGCCGCGTTGGCGGCGTATCAACATCGAGCGAGGGCAGCCTGTCCCGAGCATCGGGAAGTCTCAACCGGCGATACTTCATCTCCTCAAAACCTCCTCTATAGCGGCCCTGGCGGCCTCCACCACCTTTTTGCTGCTGCCGACGAAAACCTGGTCACCCACCACGATGACGGGTCTTTTCAAAAAGGTATCCTCTTCCAGAATCAGGCGGCGATAGTCTGCCTCAGTCAGCGTCTGGTCGTGCAAGCCCAGCTCGCGAAATTTTCTGGCCCGGCGCGAAAACAAGGCCTCGTAGCTGCCCACGCGTTCCCGCAACCAGTCGAGGGCTTCGGCCGTGACCGGTTGCTGTCTGATGTCCTGCAACTCGAAGCCTTCGAGCAAGGGCCCCAGCTCCTTCAGAATGCGCTGACAGGTATTGCAGGTGGAAAGAAAAAACACCTTTTGCATGAAGCGAAAATTTTCGGTCAGGGAATACGGCACATGTACTTTTCCCTACAGGCAAACTGTTATCTGCATCCAGGCTTTTTATTTTCACCCGGGCTGCGTTCTTTTGCCCGCGGCCGGCAAAAGTCCGAAATACCGGCCATACCACTCCACTCCGAGGAAAATCCCGACACCGTCTCCCTGACGATCCTTGCTATAGAACCAAAGATCCAACGAAAACGCTATGGAATACCTGAAAGACTCCGAGCTCATCCTCAACCCCGATGGAAGCATCTATCACCTCAACCTGCTCCCCGAAGACATTGGCGACATCATCCTGACAGTGGGCGACCCCAAACGGGTCGAAATGGTGTCGCGTCACTTCGACGAAATAGAGGTCAAGAAGTCGAAACGCGAATTCATCACGCATACGGGCCGGCTGGGGCGCAAGCGCATCAGCGTCATCAGCACGGGCATCGGCCCCGACAACATCGACATCGTCATCAACGAGCTGGATGCCCTGGCCAACATCGATCTGCACCACCGCGTGCCGCGCGACAAACACCGCGCCCTGTCCATCATCCGGCTGGGCACCTCGGGCAGCCTGCAGGCCGACATCGGCGTCGATGAGGTGGTGGTGTCGGGCTGGGGCGTGGGCTTCGACAACCTGCTGTTTTTCTATACCGATTACCCCAAGGTATTCAACCGCGAGCTGGCGCGCCTGGTGGAAATGGCGCTCGACAATCAGATTTCGGTCTACACCGCGCAAGGCTCCGAGCAGCTCTTCCGGCACTTCGCCAGCCGCTTCCGGCACGGCGGCATCACCATCACCAGCCCGGGCTTTTACGGCCCACAGGGACGCCGCCTGCGGCTGTCCAGCATCCTGACCGACGCGCATATCCGGGAGCTGCAGATGCTGCGCTGGAACGAATGGCGCATCACCAACTTCGAAATGGAGACGGCGGCACTCTTCGGGCTGTCCCGCCTCCTGGGCCACCAGCCACTGGCATGCAACACCATACTGGCCAACAGGGCTACCGGCCAGTTCAGCAAGGATCCCTACCGCGCCGTCGAGCGCATGATCGTCCAGGCACTCGAAGCGATCGACAGCATGTAAGGGGAAAAAATCGCCCCGCGACATGAAAAAGGTGACCACTGAACGGGGTAGATCAGAGGTCACCTATAAAAACGCTCCGAGAAGGTGTTGACAACTGCGCCGGAAAGGAAAGAACGATCATAACCGGCAAGGTGGGAGACGTTGTCAACGGTTCAAAGATAAATAGTTAGACAAAAAAAAATCGAGTGCCAATTCGTGTCACAATGCAATCATTTTACATTCTGGCGGGCATTTTTCACGAAAGAGCACGGCCGCACCTTTGGGCAAATGGCCTGAACCATGTATCTTTGCGCACCTTTTGCGAAATTTGGTTTCACCAAAAAATTCATTGATTCATGTTTGCGATCGTTACCATCGCCGGTCAACAGTTCAAAGTGAAGGAGGGCGACAAGCTCTTCGTCCACCGGCTGGCAGCCAATGAAGGGGACAAACTCACCTTCGACGAAGTCTTGCTCATCGACAACGACGGCAAGGTCGAAGTAGGCACCCCCACTCTCTCCAACGCCAAAGTGGAAGCCGAAGTGCTGGGCCACGTGAAGGGCGACAAGGTCATCGTCTTCAAGAAAAAGCGCCGTAAGGGCTACCGCGTGAAGAAAGGCCATCGCCAGCAGTTCACCCAGATCCAGATTGCTTCCATCAAGGCTTGATCACCCCATTCTCAAATCCGTAAACTCTTTCAATCATGGCACATAAGAAAGGTGTAGGTAGTACCGATAACGGCCGCGATTCCCATAGTAAACGCCTTGGCGTCAAGCTCTTCGGCGGTCAGGTTGCCCGCCCGGGCAACATCATCGTTCGTCAGCGCGGCACGCGCTACCATCCGGGCAAGAACGTGTACATGGGCAAGGACTTCACCATCCATGCCGCCATCGAGGGTGTGGTCACGTTCAAGCGCGGCCGCAAAAACCGCGTCTTCATCCACGTGCTGCCCTTCGAAGAGGTAGCCGAGGTGGCTGCTTCGCCGGAAGTGGCTCGTCAGGCCAAAAAAACGGAAAAGCCCAAGGCCGAGCAGCCCAAGGCTGAAGCTCCTGCAGCCGCCGCCCCTGCCAAAAGCACGGGTGAAACGGACGACCTGCGCAAGATCGAAGGCATTGGTCCCAAGATTGCCAGCATCCTCGCCGAAGCCGGCATCGACACCTATGCCAAGCTGGCCGCTACCGACCCGGACAAGATCCGCGAGATCCTGGCCGAAGCCGGCAGCCGCTACAAGTCGCACGACCCCACCACCTGGCCCAAGCAAGCCGCTTTGGCTGCCGAAGGCAAGTGGGAGGAGCTGGCAGCCCTGCAGGACCAGCTCAAGGGCGGTCGCGAGTAAACGCGTACCATACCGAAGATTTTTCTGAAAGGATAAAAAAAGGCATCCCGCCACTGGTGGGATGCCTTCGTTTTTTTTCAACCGGCAAAGAGCGGAAATAAGCGGCGATCGTCAAGGACGCTTCGCGTCCCTTCACCCTGAATTTCGAGCCGCCCCCCGTCACTCCCTCACTCCCTCACTCCGTCACTCCTTCTCCCAATAGCCCCCAGGTCACTACTACGCACCCACCCCTCTTGCCCATCGGGCAAAATCACCTTGACCCACTCGCCGATCTGGTCGATGCGTCGCAGCTCGACCCCTTCCGGCAAGGGCGTGCGTTCAGGGGCCTCCTCACTGGCGCCCACGCGGGCCAGCGTACCCCGCAATACCACCACTTCGGGATGGGCCGTCTCGAGGCGATAACGCGTCGCTCCGGCGGCCAATGAGAGGATCCACAGCACGGCAGCAAGCGCCATCCACCTCGTCAGGGCGGCACGGCGCGTCCGGTACCACACGACGCCCAGGGCGAGCAAGACCCAGGCCAGGATCACCACATGTACGGCCCAGGCCGTGGCGCTCAACTGGTTGGCCATCCCTTTCCACCAGCGCGTCAGGAAAAACTCGGGCAGGGGCGGGTTGGGATAATTGACGCGGCTGCGCGCAAGCTCCAGATTGTGCCGGATCGCCTCATTGCGTGGCGCCCACAACTGCGCCCGCCGATAGTAGAGAATGGCTTCACCCACTTCGCCTTGCTCCAGCCAGGCATTGCCCATGTTGAAAAAAAGCTCGGGCGCACACCATCCCGCCTTTTCCAACGAATCCAGGTATCGGATCCCGTCCTCCCACTGTCGTTGGTCAAAGGCCTCCATGGCCGCCTGCCACACCTCGTCGGGGGTACGGGCTGCCTCGATACACCAGGGCAGCCATAGCAGCCCGATCAACCACAATAGACGGTGCCTGCTCATCTCATCGGCTTTTCAGGTTTGAACAAATCTTCCACTGATCGGGGTCGAATTTCGTACAGCCACCTGAAGCCCTTCAGCTTCAGCGACTCGTGGTCGGCCTGGTTCATGGGCAAGACCTCCATGGTGGGGGCCCCGAGAAAATGGATGCCCTCGACCTCATTGTCGCCAAAGTCCACCCACATCTCGCCACAGGTCGTCTTGTCCACGCCGATGTATGCGCGCGCATCGTCGAGCAGGTAGTAAACGGCCTCGGCATTGCCGGCCACGTGCATGCGGTACAGCTCGCTTTCGCGAAAATACGCCTCGATCTGCCGGCCCCGCACCTGGTTGAAATACACCTCGTCTTCCGAGTTGAGGATGAGCGCGTTGGGCCGCAACAGCATCCAGTCGATGGCGTCGTCGGCCATCTGCATCCAGATGGTGTCGGCCGACAGTTGGGAGGTGTCGGCCCACACGACGGGCTGCCCGAAGAACCGGAACAGGGAATCGCCGGAGAAGTAGGCCAGGCTGTCGCACAAGGCCTGCAGGTCGCTCTTGTACACGCGCACGTCGTACCAGGCCGCGACGAAGCGGCTGCTGTCCGTTTGCGTCGAATCGTCGGGCTGCCACGACATCAAGGTGTCGGCAGCGAGATAGAGCGTATCGCCGTCCCACTCCGTGAGGAAGAGCGGCCGCCCCATGGTGCCTCCATAGGCTTTCAGATAGCCCGTTTGCTGGTGGTAGCGCGCCTCGGCACAGGTGATGGTCCAGTTGCGGGCCGTATCGCGCCACAACACCTCGCCACGCGCGATGCCCAGCCCGGTGCTGTCGTCGTAGTCGATCTGCCGTGCTCGCAGCAGGCGCCCCTCGTCCCAGATGGTGGTGTGGCCGCGCGTGGCGTAGGTGGCCGTCTGCCCGAAATACCAGACGGTGTCGCTTCGGATGGTGCGCTCCGGCTCGACGATGCGCACCCCGCCCACCAGTTGCGAGCGCTCGGTTTTTTCCTCATAGATGATGCGATCGGCACGTACGGCCCGCTCGTCCTCGCGGATCCGGGCATTTCCCTCGAGGGAAATCACGCCCTCGCCCGCGCGGTAAAAAATGGAATCGGCCAGACCTTCCTGCTTGCCGCGCACGAACTGGGGATTGCGGGTGAAGGCACCCTCCCGCGCCGGAATGTCGTACCAGCCCGATTCGCAATACAGCGTGAGCGTGTCGATGTGGATCAGGGTCGGCCCGAGGAATTCCACCCGCCTTTTGTCTGTGAGAAATTTCAGGGTGTCGGCCCGCAACACGAAATGCGTATCGACCACCATCACGCTGTCCTTGAAGTAGATGGCATTTTCATCCACATAAAAATAGCCGAATTGGCTGCGCAGGTGCGTGGTGTCGTTGGTCAGCAATGCGCCGGTGAAGTAGTACGCCAGGTTCTTCCTGAAGTCGTAGTCGAGCCGGTCGGTGTACATTTTCTGTGGCCCGCTTTCCAGGATGACCTCGCCGTAGAGGCTCCCTTTCCGGTCGATGCCCGAATAGCGCAGCGAGTCGGCAAAGATGACGAGGCTGTCGCCATGCTCGATCATCACGTTGCCCCAGGCCATCAGGTCGGTGCTGTTGCGCAGCACGGCCGAATCGCAAAACATGCGCGTGCTGTCGTGGCGCAGCAACACGTTGCCCGACAGGATGACGAGCGTGTCCTGGCCCGACTTTTCATACGACAGCACGTCCGACCATTCGATCGTGACCTGCGCCGAAGACGTGTCGGCGCCAATCTGCTGCGCCCATGCCGCAGGTCCGGCACCCAGAAAACAGAGCGTCCACAGCCAATACAGTCGATTCATTCCGGTGTCTTCGTCAGATTCTCAAATGCGGCCGCTCAGGCCATTTGTTCCAGCACCAGCTCGGCCACTTCCTGCCCTACCAGCGAGCCGATGGCTACACCCATGCCTCCAAGGCGGACGGCCACGTGCACGTGGGGCGCCACCGTCCGGATGATGGGCGCCTTCTCCTCGCCTACCCCCATGATGCCGCTCCACCAGTATTCCGGGGCCACCTCTTTGCCGGGCAGCACCACCTGGCGGAGGATGTCCAGCAGGAACGAACGAATCCGGTCGCTGGTGCCAAAGGCGTCGGTCGTTTCCCCTTCGATGTCCAGATGGCGCCCGCCGCCCAGCAGCACCCGGCCATCCACGTTGCGGAAGTACACGTATCCCTTCAGGTAGTGGAACGTGCCGTCGAATGGCACCTCGTCCAGCGGGGGCGTCACGAGCACCTGGTTGCGCGCCGGCAGCACGGCCAATTCAGGGAGCAATCGCCGGGCAAATCCGTTGGTCGTCACCACGAGATGGGCAGCATGCAACACGCAACCCGCACTCGTGGACACCGCTACCCCGCCATCATCACGCTGTTGCCAGCCCTCGGCGCCCAGTCCGAAGAGCAGTCGGGCACCGCGCTCCCGAGCCAGACGGATCAGCGCATCCATCATGCGGCCGGTGTCGATCATGCCTTCGCCTTCCGTGCGGATCAGGTGGCGCACCTGCCCCAGGCCAAAACGTGGGATGGCGTCGTCGGCCACGCTCCACGTGACCGGCATGCCCGAAATGTCGCGCATGGCCTCATTGAAGGCATCCATTTTTTCCAGACAGGACGCGTAGGCCTGCGCGTCATCGTCGCGGAAGAGCTCGTAGCCACCCGTCGGGCGAAAGCGGATGACCTCATCGCCCAGGCGCCGGCGCAGCAGCTGCAACCCCTCCCACCGCCGCGCCACGAGTTGCCAGGCGGCCTGCTCACCCATGCGGGCCATGTCGTCGAGCAGCTCCGTCATGCTGCCGAAACAGGCAAAACCGGCATTGCGCGTGCTGGCCCCCAGAGGCAGGAACCCGCGTTCGAGCACGGTCACCCTGAGGCGCGGGTCGGCTTCGAGCAGCGCAATGGCCGCACTCAGTCCGGTGATGCCCCCGCCGACGACGAGCACGTCGCAAGGCTGCAAAAACGTATTGCGTTCCCAATAGCTCCAATCCATAGGATCCGTGGTTGAGGCCCCAAAGTTAGCCCCTCCAGCCCGAGATGTCCGCACCCCCGGTCGTCCGCCCAGCCGATCGGATGCTGGTGTCGATGCTGCGCTGCTACCCGCAAAGCAGGTATCTTTGGCGCTCGAACCAAAACCGGAAACCAATGATCCAACGCATTCAGACACTGTACCTGGCCCTGGCAGGGCTGGGCCTGCTGGGCACCTTTGGACTGCCCTTCGCTGCCACACCCGAAGCAGTGGCCACCAGCCAGCTCTTTGCCGACGGGCATTTCGACGTGCACGACCACGTGGTGCTGACGGTGCTCGCCGCACTGGGCGGCCTGACGGCCCTCGCGGCAATTTTTCTGTTCAAAAACCGGCCCCTGCAACTGCGCATCACGTTGCTCAGCCTCGTGGCAGCCATCCTGCTGCTGATCGTCGCAGTGGTGCTCTTCCTGAACGATGCCGGCTCGCTGGGTGAGATCAGCCCGCAGGACGGCTGGGGCGTCGCATTGCCGCTGGTAGCCATCGTGCTGCTCATCCTTGCCCAGCGCCGCATTCGCAAGGACGAAGAGCTGGTGCGCTCGATGGATCGCCTGCGCTGACGACCAACCGGGTCCTTGCCGACAAAAACAAAAGCGCGTGCCGGAATATCCGACACGCGCTTTTTTCAGGCCACCAGGTGGCAGGTACAAGTCTGCACGACGCTTACTATTGGGCCTTGGGCCGCGCAGAGTAGTTGACGAGCAGCTGACCGGACTTGCGCAGCTTGGTCTTCACATCGGTCACGATACCCATCGTCACGTCGCCGTCGACGCGCAAAGAAGTCGTGATACGCCCATGCTGGCTTTCCGGTACGGTCAGCTTGTGCTTTTCGATGAAAAGCGGGATATCGTCAATGGTCGCAAACTTGTCACCCAACTGGAGGCGCGGCGAGGTACCGTACACCGACTGATACTTCTTCAGCGGTCGGCCGATGTACATGTAGTGCACCAGCGACTTTTGCTCCAGCTTGTCCAGCTCGGTAGCCTCAGGCACCACGACGCGCACCATCAGTTCCGAATCGCGCAACACCGTCACCACCATGAAGAAGAACAACAACATGAAGATGATGTCGGGCAGCGAGGCGGTCGAGATGGCAGGCGCCGTTTTGCCTCTCTTTTTCTCAAATTTGGCCATAACGAGCGTTTTAGAAAATTCGGTTGATTACAAATGCAAGCTGACCGTTCGGTTTACTTTTCCTCACCGAAGTTGGTCGGCTCGGCCTCGGACAGTACGAAGGGGATCTTTTTCTTGATCGCCTTGCGCATGGCCAGAGGCAGGTCCTCGCTGTACGGCACGCCATACATCTTCCGGCACTCTTCGTCCCAGAGTTCGTTGTAGGCGGCTTTCAGCTCGTTGTACACCTGCAGATAGGTCTTATAGCTGGTGCCACGGTCGTTCTTGAGCGAGATGATGGCCTTGGTAGGCTTCTCGGCCAGGTCGGGGCGGTTGTTGGGGTTCATGATGAACTCCTTGGCCCTTTCCTTGAGGTCCTCGATTCTCGCCAGCTCGCCCCGTACCAGAAGCTGGTTCTGCGCATTGACCAGCACGCTGAACACGTTGCGCTCCTTGAGCTTCTGGATGTCGGGCTCTTCATCCGACCATGGCGGCAACTTCACCCTGATGCCCTTGTCCACGTCGATGGTCGTGGTCACCAGGAAGAAGATCAGCAGCAGGAAGGCAATGTCGGCCATCGAGCCGGCATTGATTTCCGTGGAGACCTTGTCTCTTGCTTTGCTTTTTGCCATGAATCAATTATTTAAAGAAGTTGCGCACTTCGGATACGACAACGGTCACTGCTGCGATGCCCGCCATGACGAACGCCGTCATGAGCGCGCCCGAAATGGTGGCACTCTGCTCGGGTGTCACGTTGAACTCCTGTGCCGTCTCGGCGAGGCTCCCCGTGTCGGGGGCAGCCATCGAGCGGGCCACGAAGAAGATCACCAGCAAGCCGGCGATGCCCAGCAGGCCTTTCAGCGACCCCTTCGGATTGTCGATCACGTGATAGATACCGAAGAGGATGGCGATGGCGGCACACAACACCGTCAGCACGATCGCCGCGTACAGGCCGAAGTTGAAAATGTCAGAGGTCTTCTGCTGGTCTTCCGGCAGCATGCTGAACTGCTCCATCCCGGCAGACACGCCGCCGAAGAAAATCAGGATGAGCAGCAAGCCCAGGCCGAAAGCCACCACCTGACCGTGCTTTATCAAAAAATTATACATCGTTGGTTTCCTTTTTGTTTAAGCATTACTTCTTGAACATACCGTTGTCGATCAGGATGTCGATCAGGGCAATCGAAGCTTCCTCCATCTTCTGGGTGATGCCGTCGATTTTCGAAACGATGTAGTTGTAGAAGATCTGCAGGATGATGGCCACGATCAGACCGAACACCGTGGTCAGCAGGGCCACCTTGATACCACCGGCCACAACCGACGGCGACAGGTCACCTACAGCTTCGATGCGGTCGAAGGCCTGGATCATACCGATTACCGTACCCATGAAACCGAGCATCGGGGCAATGGCGATGAACAGCGAGATCCACACGAGGCCTTTCTCCAGCAGACCCATCTGCACGCTGCCGTACGACACGATGGCTTTCTCTACGGCATCGGGGCCTTTTTCCACGTGCTTCAGACCTTCGTACAGGATGGCGGCGGTGGGGCCAGGCGTAGCCTTGCACACCTCCATGGCACCGTTGAGGTCACCTTCCTTGAGGCGCTCGTCGATGCGTGCCAGCAGCTTGTCGGTGTTGGTGGTGGCAATGTTGAGGGTGATGATGCGCTCGATACAGAATGCCAGACCGAGGATGAGGCACAGCAGCACGAGGCTCATGAATCGCCAGTCACCTTCGATGAACTTCTCCTTGAGCACCTGGAAACCGGTCGGTTCGTCGGCGGCCTCTTCTGCAGCCGGAGCAGCAGGCTGGGCAGCTTCTTCTTCGGCGGGAGCAGCAGCAGCCGTCGTGTCGGCAGCCTGTGCTTCGTCAGCAGCGGCTTCCGTCTGTTCGGGCTGGTTCTCGTCTTGTGCGTATGCGTAGTTGACCTGGAACACCGCGAGGCCAAACACCAGCATCAGAGCTAACAATTTTCGCATAGTCAGGAAAATTTAATTTGTGAATAGTTGGTCTTTCAAAAAAATTGGCGGAGAGAGCGGGATTCGAACCCGCGACCCCGGTTCTCCCGGAGTACACGCTTTCCAGGCGTGCGCCTTAGACCACTCGGCCATCTCTCCATATGCAAGATGCAGTAGCGAACGAGGTCGCCAGAAGTTGCATGTCACTTTCCTCACGCTGGCCCAAGCCTGCAGCGCTGCCTTTGACCCGCTTTCGGGACTTGGTCAGGCCGGCCTTCAGGGTCGTATTCATTCTGGTTCAGGGGCAAAAATAGAAAGTACCCGCCTTTGGGGGACTATGCGTGGCCACAAAAATTGAGCTCTTGGCGTAATTATCCAAATTATTGTTGCATCACAAGCATTGCATGTAACAACGTCTGTCGCTCTTTTGATGCAACTGCGGCCAGGTTTGGTGTTCGGGGCGGCCGCAAAAATATCCCATTTCATTACCCAACCAACTATCGGCCGGAAAAAAATCGTCGGCAGGGGCACCGATCAGGCTTCGTTTTCGGACTCATTGACTCGCGCGCCCACCCCACCGAACACCTCGCCGGCGTTGCGCGTAGTGATGCGGGCCACTTCCTCCACGTCCATACCTGTCACCTCGGCCAGCTTGCGACCGATGAGCGGAATGTAGCTGCTCTCGTTGCGTTTGCCCCGCCAGGGCGTGGGCGTCAGCCACGGGCCATCGGTCTCGAGTACCAAATGATCGATCGGCAGTTGAGCGACCACCTTGTCCAGGCCACTGTTCTTGAAGGTGAGCACCCCGCCAATGCCGAGCTTCAGCCCCAGCTCGATGGCCCGCTGCGCTTCCTCGACCGTGCCGGTGAAACAGTGCATGATGCCATGGAGCCGCTCGTCGGCCATCGCCTCCAGGATGTCGAGCACCTGGGGGATGGTCTTGCGCGTATGGATGACGACGGGCAGGCCGAGCTCCATGGCCCATTGCACCTGCTGGCGAAAGGCTTCCTGCTGCTGGACAAACCAGGTGTCGTCCCAGTGCAGGTCGAGCCCGATCTCGCCCACCCCCGCAAACGGCCGGCGGCTCAGCCAGTCGTACACCGTGTCGAGTGCTTGCCTGAAATCGCCGTCCACCGAGCAAGGGTGCAGGCCCATCATGGGGAAACAGTGCTCGGGCCACCGTGCTTCCACCTCCAGCATGGCTTCGATCGAGCCCGCGTCGATATTGGGCATGTACATCTGCCGCACGCCGGCGTCGAGCGCCCGTTGCACGACGGCGTCGCGATCTTCGTCGTACTGCTCTGCATACAAATGGACGTGCGTATCGACCCAGTGCATCATTTTTTCAAAATTTCGGCAAAGGTACGCCTTTGTCGAACTACCCCCATCCGGCCAGCGAAGCCGACCCGCCGTCGCAATTTCCCACAGGCACGCATTTCCCCCGCTCGCGATGTTGTCATTTTTACAACAAAAGATAACTTTGCATCATCCTGACCAATAGCCATTTCACCCCTCGGAACCAACCACCTTGTCAGCCCAGTGAATTCCGGGCCGCGCTTTCGCAAATGGAGAAAAGTGGCCTTTTTTGCACGCGCAAGACGAAATGCCAGTCCCGATTGCAAGCGAAAGCAAAAGTCACATTGTCAAATTCAACTAATCGAAAACGATCATGAACAAATTAGCCAAGCTGGGTGCCCTCGTGGTCACCATGGCCGTCGCCTCCGTCCTGTGGACGAGCTGCGAGCAGGTCAATCCCGACTGGAAAGAAGAGGCCGACAACGCCGAGTTCATTCACCGGTCGATGAAGCAGCTTACCGATGTCATCGTGCACGACATCTTCTCGCCGCCGGTGGCTGCGCGCATTTATGCCTACCCCACCATTGCCGCCTACGAGGTGCTGCGTCACGACCACCCCGAATACCGGACGCTCGCCGGCCAGCTGAACGAGCTGACGCCGGCACCCGAGCCCGAGGACGGCAAGGAATACTGCTATCCGCTCGCTGCCACCAAGGCCTTCCTCAAGGTAGGCAAGGCGCTCATCTTCTCCGAAGCCATGATGGACGAGTTCGAGCAGCAGCTCATGGAGGAGTTTCGCGCCATCCGGATGCCTTCCGACGTGTTCGAGCGCTCGGTAGCCTACGGCGAAGCCGTGGCCGACCACATCCTCGCCTGGGCCGACAAGGACATGTACAAGGAGACGCGCACCTATCCCAAGTACACCATCACCGACGACCCGGCGCGCTGGCGCCCCACCCCGCCCGACTACATGGACGGCATCGAACCGCACTGGAACAAGATCCGCACGCTGGTCATCGACTCGGCCCAGCAATTCATTCCGCCGCCGCCCACGCCCTTCTCGACCGACCCCAACAGCCAGTTCTGGAAGGAAACCATGGAGGTGTACAATGCCCTCAACGTGCCCGACAGTGCCGAGCGCAAGGAGCGCGAAGCCATCGCCAAGTTCTGGGATTGCAACCCCTACGTGTCGCACCACAAGGGGCACGTCATGTTTGCCGTGAAAAAAATCACGCCCGGCGGCCACTGGATGGGCATCTGCGCCATCGCCTGCAAGAAGGCCAATGCCGACATGATGGAATCGGTCAATGCCTACCTGTGGACGTCGGTGGCCCTGTTCGACGCCTTCATCTCTTGCTGGGATGAAAAGTACCGCTCCAACCTCGTGCGCCCCGAAACGGTCATCAACACCTACTACGACGAGAACTGGAAGCCGTTCCTGCAGACGCCCCCCTTCCCCGAATACACCAGCGGCCATAGCGTGATCTCGCGCGCGGCCGCCGTGGCCCTCACCCACGTATTCGGCGAGCCCTTCCCCTATACCGACTCGGTCGAGATGGAGTACGGCATGCCGCCCCGCTCGTTCAATTCGTTCCTCGAAGCTTCCGACGAGGCCGCCATCAGCCGCCTGTACGGAGGCATCCACTACCGTCCGGCCTGCATGATCGGCAAAGATCAGGGCGAGCAGGTGGGCAAGTTCATCACCGAGCACCTGGTGACGCGCGAGCCGCAACTGAGCAACAAGTAATTCGGCCCCTCGCCGGAAATCGTCCGGCTTTCGCCAAAAAACGAAGCCCGCTGCGACCTGTCGCAGCGGGCTTCGCACTTCGGCACCGCCCCACGTTCAGGCGCCGATCACCTTGCGCAACGCGTCGATCTGGCTCTCCCACAACTGGCGGATGTCGTCCACCTCATCATCGTCGCAGAAATCGGTGATTTCCAGCACGGTCTCACCCGTGATGGGCGACTTGGTGATCCGGTATTCGAGGTATTCGCCCTCGCGGTCTTCGTCCAGCCATTCGAAGCGCAATCGCTCGTTTTCGACCGACTCGACGAGCCGGGCCTCCTCTTCACTTCCACTCCACTCGAAGGTGAACACATCACCGGAAATATCCACGCTGTCGCAAAACCAGCGGACGAGGATGGCAGGCTGCAAAAAATACCGGTAAAGCATCTCCGGCG
Organism: uncultured Saprospiraceae bacterium; assembly: GCA_964401445.1. GTDB lineage: Bacteria > Bacteroidota > Bacteroidia > Chitinophagales > Saprospiraceae > WFYJ01. The sequence continues at coordinate 16,417 of CAYNYN010000002.1, forward strand.
AGCAGCGCATGATGAATTCCATATCGACTTTTACCCGATCCATGAGCAAAAAATTGAATCAATTGAACTGCAGCGGCAGCAGCAACCTGCTCGCCTTTCCTGCTGCTTGCAATAAAAATCAAAATTGCCACATATCCAAAACAAGGTGGTCAAGCCCAGCAGCATACGCCCCGTCTTTGGCCCCAACACACAGCCTGCCGACGCATCTCGGCCCGATTTTTGGCGCAAGCCAGACGCCCCTGAAGACACCCAAAGGAAATTTGGTTCATGCAGCAACTTCGCTTGACAAGATGGGCAAAAAGGGATACCTTTGCACCACTTTCAAAAACAGGCACTTCGGCAAGCAGCGGTATGGCGAGCACCACAACGGAAGTGAAAACGGATATGCACTTGGACTACTCACCCTTTCCCGCCCGATTCGGTGGCAACTACTTTCTCCTAATTTCCCCGCTCCATTCAACCAAAATGGTACTGAGGCATTAATAAGCTTTGGCATGCACTGCACATGCGGTGCCAGCCTTGTGAAGTTTAGTTTCGTATAGTTGAAAAAAAGCTGATAGATGAGACAACTAAAGATCACCAAGTCCATCACCAACCGCGAGAGCCAGTCGCTGGAGAAATACCTTCAGGAGATTGGCAAGGTGGATTTGTTGACCCCAGAAGAGGAGGTGGAGCTGGCCAAACGCATCAAGCAGGGCGACCAGGAGGCACTGGAAAAACTGACCAAAGCCAACCTGCGCTTCGTGGTGTCGGTAGCCAAGCAGTATCAGAACCAGGGGCTGTCGCTCAGCGACCTGATCAACGAAGGAAACCTCGGCCTGATCAAGGCTGCCCAGCGCTTCGACGAAACGCGCGGCTTCAAGTTCATCTCCTACGCCGTGTGGTGGATCCGCCAGTCGATCCTGCAGGCACTGGCCGAGCAGTCGCGCATCGTGCGCCTGCCCCTCAACAAGGTGGGCTCGCTCAACAAGATCAACAAGGCCTTCAGCCAGCTCGAACAGGAGTTCGAGCGTGAGCCCAGTGCCGAAGAGCTGGCCGAGGTGCTGGAGATCTCGTCCGACGAGGTGGAGACGACGCTGAGCGTGGCCGCACGCCACGTGTCGATGGATGCCCCCTTCGTCGATGGCGAAGACAACTCGCTGCTCGACGTGCTGGAAAACACCACCACGCCCGGCACCGACGAAGATCTCGAATACCGCGAATCGCTGCGCCGCGAGATCGAGCGCTCGCTCAGCACGCTGACCGAACGCCAGCGCGACGTGGTGAAGCTGTACTTCGGCATTGGCGTGGAGCACCCCATGTCGCTCGAAGACATCGGCGAGAAGTTCGGCCTGACGCGCGAGCGCGTGCGCCAGATCAAGGACAAAGCCATCAGCAAGCTGCGCGCCACCAACCGCAGCAAGCTGCTCAAATACTACCTCGGCGCCTGACAGCCTGGCTGACTTGCGTCAAAAAGCACCCCGCAACAATTTTGTGCAGGGTGCTTTTTCTTTGCATCCAAACACCCTTCAGGAATGGAGCCATCCGAGAACAAGAAGCATCGATCCGGCTTCGTCAACATCATCGGCAACCCCAACGTGGGCAAGTCCACGCTGATGAACGCCCTGGTGGGCGAAAAGCTGGCCATCATCACCAACAAGCCACAGACGACGCGCCACCGCATCATCGGCATCGTCAGCGGCGACGACTACCAGATGGTGTTTTCCGACACGCCGGGCTTCGTGCAAAACCCGGCCTACAAGATGCACGAGGTGATGAACCGCTTCGTGCACACCAGCCTCGAAGATGCCGACGTGCTCCTGTTCGTCACCGACGTCAAGGAGGTCTACCCCGACGAGCACCCGCTGCTCGACGCCCTCAAGGCCACCAGGGTGCCCCTCATCTTCGTGCTCAACAAGGTGGACCTGGCCACCCAGGACGAGGTGAAGGTCAAACTGCACCAATGGAAGGAGCGCATCGACTACACCGAAGGCATCCCTACCGCGGCCCTGCACGGCTACAACGTGGACAAGGTGTTCCACACCATCCTCGAGTATTTGCCGGAAGGCCCGCCCTACTACCCCAAGGATCAACTGACCGACAAGCCCGAGCGTTTCTTCGTGGCCGAGATCATCCGGGAAAAGATCTTCGAGCAATACCGACAGGAGATCCCCTACTCCTCGGAGGTGGTGGTGGAATCCTTCAAGGAAGGGGAAACCACGCGGGGCGAGCCCATCGTACGCATCATGGCGTATATCTTCGTGGAGCGCGATTCGCAGAAGAACATCCTCATCGGTAAAGGCGGCGAGGCCATCAAGCGGCTCGGCATGGCGGCCCGAAAAGACCTCGAAGCCTGGCTCGAGAAACGCGTACACCTCGAACTGCGCGTCAAGGTGCGCGAAAAATGGCGCGACAACGAGCAGCTGCTCAAGAAGCTGGGATACCAGTGAGGAGACGGAGAGGCAGAG
>CAYNYN010000002.1:18963-20334 GCA_964401445.1 uncultured Saprospiraceae bacterium
GCGCGCAACCATTTGAAAAACCAAACACCACGAACGACCGTGAGCAACATCGTAGCCATAGTAGGCCGCCCCAACGTGGGCAAAAGCACTTTCTACAACCGCCTGATCGGCCAGCGGCAGGCCATCACCGAAGACGTGCCGGGCGTGACGCGCGACCGGCAGTACGGCCTGACCGAATGGAACGGCAAGCAGTTCACCGTGGTGGACACCGGCGGTTTCGTGCCCAACCCGAATGACATCTTCGAAGAGTCGATCAGGGAGCAGGTGCAGATCGCCATCGAAGAAGCTTCGGTGCTGATTTTCATGGTGGACGTCACCACCGGCATCACCGACCTGGACGAGATGATGGCCGACCTGCTGCGCCGCACCGACAAGCCGGTGTTCGTAGCCGTGAACAAGGTGGACAACAGCGAGCGCTTCTTCGAAGCCAACGAGTTCTGGAGCCTGGGCTTCGAAAACACCTTCTTCATCTCTTCGCTCACCGGCAGCGGCACCGGCGACCTGCTCGACGCCCTGGTGGAACACCTCGACGAGGAGCCGCCCCGGATCGATACCGACCTGCCCAAGTTTGCCATCGTGGGCCAGCCCAACGTCGGCAAATCGTCGCTGACCAACGCCCTGCTCGGCGAAGAGCGCACCCTCGTCACGCCGGTGGCCGGCACCACCCGCGACACCATCCACAGCATCTACAACAAGTTCGGCAAGAAATTCATGCTGGTGGACACGGCGGGCATCCGCAAAAAGTCGCGCGTCCACGAAAACATCGAGTTCTACTCTGTCATGCGCGCCGTCAAGGCCATCGAACAGTCCGACGTGGTGTGGCTGCTCATCGACGCCACGCTCGGCATCGAAGCGCAGGACCTGAAGATCCTGCGGCTGGCCCAGCGCCGAAAGAAGGGCGTCATCATCCTGGTCAACAAGTGGGATGCGGTGGACAAAGACACCCACACGGCCAAGACCTACGAACAAGCCATCAGGGAGCGCATCGCCCCCTTCACCGACGTGCCCATCCTCTTCATCTCGGCGCTCGAAAAGACGCGCATATTCAAGGCCGTGGATGCCGCATTGCGGGTGTATGAAAACCGGCAGCGCAAGATCAAGACCTCGGAGCTGAACGACGTGCTGCTGCCCCTGATCGAAAAGAACCCGCCGCCCATGCATCGCGGCAAACGCATCAAGATCAAGTACGTCACCCAGCTGCCCATGGCCTATCCGGCCTTCGCCTTCTTCTGCAACCACCCCAAGCACGTGAAGGAGAACTACAAGAACTACCTGGAAAACCAGATCCGCAAGCACTTCGACTTCACAGGGGTGCCCATCTCGATCTTTTTCCGGGAAAAGTAACCACGTGGCGCGAAATTCATTTCGCGC
>CAYNYN010000002.1:20434-36141 GCA_964401445.1 uncultured Saprospiraceae bacterium
GGCAAAAAAGGAACGGAAATTGATCCCGGAAAAATGTCTTTTCTGCAGCACTCGCCCGCCCACATTGCCGTTATTTGTGCGCCCAGCCACACTTTCACACAAACAGAATTGCCTATGCCGTTCAAGGAGACAGGGATCGAGGGACTGCTGATTTTCGAGCCGCGCGTGTTCGAGGACAAAAGGGGCTACTTCTTCGAAAGCTTCAACAAGCGGGTCTTCGAGGAAGCCGGCATCCAGGCCGAGTTCGTACAGGACAACCAGGCGCTCTCGGGCTACGGCGTGCTGCGCGGCCTCCACTACCAGATCGAACCGATGGCCCAGGCCAAGCTGGTGCGCGTGCTGGAAGGGCGCGTGCTGGACGTGGCCGTGGACCTGCGCGAGGGCTCGCCGACCTATGGCAAGAGTTTCAGCATCGAGCTGTCGGCCGAAAACAAGCGGCAGCTCTACATCCCGCGTGGCTTTGCCCACGGCTATGCCGTGCTGAGCGAGCGGGCCATCTTTTTCTACAAGTGCGACAACTACTACTCGCCCCAGCACGAGGGCGGCATCCGCTTCGACGATCCTGCCCTCGGCATCGACTGGCAATTGCCGCCTGAAGCCATCATCCTTTCGGAAAAAGACAGCCGGCTGCCGCGCTTCGGGCAGCACCGCCGCAGGATGGAAGACCCCGTTTTTGCCACCTAAACTCGTTGCGCATGCGTGCCCGTATCCTCATCACCGGCGCCCGTGGCCAGCTGGGCCAGACATTTCAGGAAATCGCGCCGGCATTTCCTTCGCTCGACCTCGTTTTTGCCGGAAGGCAGGAACTCGACATCACCGATACGCGCGCCATCGAAGCGTTCTTCGGCACGCATGAGCTGCACGCCGTCATCAACGCCGCTGCCTACACGGCCGTGGACCGCGCCGAGACGGAAGCCGAGCAGGCGCTGGCCGTCAATGTGACGGCAGTGTACGAGCTGGCACGGGTCACGGCAAGAATGGGGTTGCCCTTCGTTCATTACTCGTCCGACTACGTGTACCACAACGACCTCAACCGGCCGCTGCGCGAAACGGACCCCACCAGCCCGCGTGGTGTGTACGCCCGCACCAAGCTCAAGGGCGAGCAAATGGCGCGGCAGGCCCACCCGGGCTGCACCATCATCCGCACCTCGTGGGTGTACAGCCGCTACGGCCACAACTTCCTCAACACGATGCTGCGGCTGGGGCGCGCGCGCGACGAGCTGGGCGTAGTGTACGACCAGGTGGGCGCGCCTACCTGGACGCGTGACCTGGCCGAGGCCACCCTGCGCATCCTCGAGGCGCATTTTGCCGGAAGGCTGTCGGCGCAAAGGATGGCAGGCGTGTTCAACTACGCCAACGACGGTGTGACGAGCTGGTACGATTTTGCGAAAGCGATCTTCCGGCTTGCGGGGCTGGACTGCCGCGTCCGGCCCATCACCTCGGACGAATACCCCACGCCTGCGCCGCGTCCCCACTACAGCCTGATGCACAAGGGGCGCTTCCGCAAGGCGTTCGGCCTCGACATCCCGCACTGGCACGACAGCCTCCGGCGCTGCATACAGCAGATGGGCGTGCTGGCAGATCCATGCGACCAGCGCCTCTCCGCCGACTGAGGGCGCCTGGGGAAACCGCTCTCCTTGGCAAACCTGATTAACTTGTGCACGTTGTATGGCCACGGGCGCTTGCGCGCAAATGGCTGTCGCATCATTTTTGCGTAAGCAAGAAAAGCCGGCAATTGGCGTTGCATTCATGCCGACTCACTTTTCCCACAAGCTGGAACTCATGAAGTATCTCCCCTTACTGTGGTTTTTTCTCCTGCCGCTGGCGGCGCTGGCCACCCACAACCGCGCCGGCGACATCAGCATCGAGCAACTGGAAGACGAAAATGGCGTGTGCGGCCTGAAGATCCGGGCCACCATCACGACCTACACCAAGGCCAGCTCGGTAGCGGCCGACCGCGACACGCTGACCATCTGCTGGGGCGACGGCTCGTGCGAAAAGGTGGCACGCGTGAACGGCAACGGCAATGGCGTGCTGCTCGGCAACGACATCAAGAAGAACATCTACATTGCCGAGCACACCTACCCCGGCCGCGGCATCTACCGCATCACCATGACCGACCCCAACCGCAACGGCGGCATCCTCAACGTCAACTACCCCAACTCGGATCAGGTGCCCTTCCACCTGGCGACAACCTACGCCTTCCTCAACCCGCAGTTCGACGGCTGCAACAACACGCCCGTCCTGTTGCAGCCACCCATCGACTTCGGCTGCGTGGGTCAGCCCTTCGTGCACAACCCCAACGCCTGGGACATCGACGGCGACAGCATCTCCTACCAGCTCAGCGTGCCCCTGATGGACGTGGGCACGCCGGTGCCCAACTACGTGTTTCCGCACCTGGTGCCCGGCAACGAGGGCAGCTTCATCGACTTCAACGAGATCACGGGCGACTTCATCTGGGACAACCCGCAGGTGCCGGGCGAATACGTCATTTCGATGCTGATCATCTCGTGGCGCAACGGCTCGCCCATCGATACGGTGCGCCGCGACATGCAGTTCACCATCCGCCAGTGCGAAGACAACCTGCCGCCCGAGATCGAAGCGCCCGAAGAGCTGTGTGTGGTAGCGGGCGAGCTGATCGAGTTCGACGTCATCGCCACCGACCCCAATGCCGACGACCTGATCGAGCTGAGTGCGTTGGGCGGCCCCTTCGAGGTGTCGGTCAGCCCGGCCGAAGATGCCGCTGGCTGGGCCAACCCCACCTATCAGCCTCAGCCCGTGGTGAAAAAATTCAGGTGGCAAACGACGTGCGAGCACATCTCCGACAGCTACTACTCCGTGGTGTTCAAGGCCGTCGACAACCATTTCGACACGGTGGGCCTGGCCACGCTCAAGACGGTGCGGATCAAGGTGGTGGGTCCGCCCCCCGAGGACGTACAGGCCGAGACGGGCTCGGGGCAGGTGCTCGTCCACTGGGCCAAGCCCTATGTGTGTGAAAACGCCGCCGACGACTATTTCTTCGGCTTCAGCGTGTGGCGACGCGAAGGCGCCAACAGCTTCCCCATCGACACCTGCAACCCGCCCGATCTGGCCACCAAAGGGTACACGCTGGTGGAAGCCACCACGAAGGAGGAGCAGAACGGCCGATACGTGTTCCTCGACACCAACGTAGAGCGCGGCCGTACCTATTGCTACCGCATCGTGGCCAAGTTTGCGCGCTACACCAACCTCAATCCGCCCCAGCCCTACAACGTGGTGGAAAGCCTGCCCAGCGACGAGCTGTGCGTGCAGCTCAGCCGCGACGTGCCCCTCATGACCCACGCCTCGGTGCTCGTCACCGACGCCACCGACGGCAACATCTTCGTGGCATGGTCGAAGCCCAAGGCCGAAGACCTCGACACCCTGATGAACCCGGGCCCCTACCGCTACGAGCTGTGGCGCAGCACGGGCATCGGCACCGAGGACTGGGTGCCCACGGGCTTCACCGCGACAGCCGACGAGTTCTGGCAGGCCAACGACACGACCTTCACCGACGTGGGCCTCGACACGCGCAACGAGGGCTACACCTACCGCATCGCCTTCTACACGGGTGGCAACACCGAACCGCTCGGCTACGCCGCGGCGGCATCCAGTGTGTTCCTCGGCGCCACCGGCATCGACGAGGCGATCGACCTGCAATGGACCTTCGACGTGCCCTGGGACAACAAGGAGTTCGTGATCTACCGCCTCGATCCGGCTACCAGCGACTGGGACAGCATCGGCCTGACGTACGAGCCCGCCTTCCGCGACGAGGGGCTCGTCAACGGCCGCGCGTACTGCTACTACGTCGAGGCGCGGGGCAGCTACGGCATCGAAGGCATCGCCGACCCGCTCATCAACCTGTCGCAGCAGGTGTGCGCCGTGCCCGTAGACAGCATGCCGCCCTGCCCGCCTGCCCTGAGCGTGAGCAACATCTGCACGCAGGGGGGCACCTCCTGCGACGTGGACAAGCTGGAGAACCTGCTCGAGTGGAGCCACCCGCAGGTGGCATGCCCCGAGAGCGACGACGTCATCGGATACCGGCTCTACTACGCGCCCGACGAGGACAGCCCCTTCGAGCTGATCGCGCAGATAGACCAGGCCGACCAGTTCAGCTACGTCGATGCGCCCGAAACGGGCCTGGCCGGCTGCTACGTCATCACGGCCATAGACAGCTTTTACAATGAAAGCGCGTACAGCGAGCGGGTGTGTGCCGACAATTGCCCGCTGTACGAGCTGCCCAACACTTTCACACCCAATGGCGACGGCCAGAACGACGTGTTCACGCCATTCCCCTATTGCTTCATCGACCACGTGCAGTTCGAGGTGTACAACGCCTGGGGGCAGCTCGTCTTCCGCACCGAGGATCCCGCGATCAACTGGGATGGCACCAACCTTGCCGGGCAGGATTTGCCGGAAGGCACCTACTACTACACCTGCCGCGTGTTCGAGCAGCGCGTCACGGGCGTGGCAGAACGGCCCGAGCTGTTGCGCGGCTTCATCGAGCTGATCCGCAGGTAGGGGCTCACAGGGTGAGGGCTGCCCCGCCGATGCCGGCAAGGAGCGCGGCCAGACGCCAGGTGTTCATCTTGTGCGAGCCGGGGGCGTCGGCCTCGAACACGATGGTCGTCGCGATGTGCAGGAAAGAGCCGGCCACCAGGGCCAGCAGCACGTGCCCGGCCTCGTGGAAGACGGCCACCTGCTCGCCGATGAGCAGGCCCAGGGGGCTGGCAAGCGAGAAGATCAGTACGGGCCACAGGGGAAAGCGGCGGCGGTGTGCCATGCAGAGCGCCGTGAGCGCAATGGCTGCCGGCAGCTTGTGCAGCAGGATGGCCGCCACGTAGGGCCACGACATGCCGGCTGCACTGCCCAGCGGCAGCCCTTCGAGCAGCGAATGCAGCGACAGGCCCGCCACCACGGCCAGACCCGGATAATGGCCGTGGTCGTGCAGATGGCCGTGCTCGATGCCGCCGCTGAAATGCTCGAGCGCCAACTGCAACATCAGCCCCAGCAGCACCATCCAGCCGACGAGCGTGCCGTCGTGGACATAGGCCTCGGGCAGCAGGTGCAGCACCGTGACCGCCAGGATGTAGCCACCGCCAAAACCCAGCATGAGCGGCAAAAAGCGCTCGTAGCGCCGCGCCAGCCGCCATGCCACCAGGCTACCCAGCCACACCACGGCCATCAGAAGTAAAACGACCACCATCCGGTTCATCAGTCAGGAATCTTTTTCAGCGACTCGGGATCCATGAGCTCGCGCGTCACGACGGCGTTGAGCCATCCGATGAGCGTGCCCAGCAAAGCCCCGAACAGCACGTCGAGCGGAAAATGGACCCCCACATACACCTGCGCAAAGGCGATGGAGGCCGCCCACACCAGCCACAGGTATCTCCCCTTTCGGTAAATGCGGCCCAGCGTGCCGATGAGGAACACCGCCAGCGCAAAGTGATTGGTGGCATGCGAACTGGGAAAGCTGTAGCCACCGCCGCAGTGCACCAGCACCTCGGCCTGGTCGCGCACCAGCACGTCGCGGCAGGGGCGCTCGCGCTGCACCAGCGGCTTGAGCACCTTGCTGCTGATGGTGTCGGCCATGGCCACGGCGATGATGGCACCCAGGATGATCCAGAGCCCCTTGCCTCTCAGGTTGAGCCAGAGAAAGACGGCCAGCCCGAGATAGAGGGGCGTCCAGAAATACTTGTTGCGCAGCCAGGGCACCACGGCATCGAGCCACGGATGGTGCATGCCCGGATTGACGGCCAGAAAGGCGGAATAGTCCCACTGTAGCAACTGTTCGAGCATGGAATTTCGGGATTGTTACAAAGGCGGCAACTTGCGCGCCACGAGGATCAGGCGGTCCGATTGGCGCCGGACGTAGGGGTTCAGCTCGTAGTCGCCGTACACGCGATTGAGGTACAGGCCCACCTGTTTGAACATTTCCTTGAAGTCTTCGAGCCGGAAAGCACGCACGCGCTCCTCGAAGTGCCAGTCGCGCCCCTCGGCATGGAAGTCGATTTCCTTTACGATGACGCGCAGCGCCGGGTCGTAATACTTCCGTATGTGGAACTCGATGCCATCGATCGTCTTGGTCTCCTGTGCCGGCAGCCCTTTCAGCACCTTGCGCACATTGAAGAAGTCGAGCACGAAGACGCCCTTGGGCTTGAGCCCGTCGGCCACGTTTTGCAGGGTGCGGATGTGGTCTTTGTCATGCTCGAAATAGCCGAAGCTGGTGAAAAAATTGAAGATGCAGTCGAAGTAGTTGGTGCGATAGGGCCGCCGCATGTCGTGCTTGAAAAACGACAGGTGCTCGTTTTCGAACTGCCGCGCATATTCGATATTGGCATCCGAGATGTCGATCCCAGTGACGTTGAAGCCCTTCTCGGCCAGGTATCGCGCAAAACGGCCCTTGCCACAGCCCAGGTCCAGGATCTCCGCTCCCGGCGGGATGGGCAAGGCCTTCTCGAGCAAGTCGATGAATCGTCGTGCCTCCTGCTCGTCGTGGTGCTTGTACAGGATGTCGTAGTAGGGCGAGTTGAACCACTCGACGAACCATTCGCTATTGTCCACCTGCGTCGTTTTTGCCATGCGGCAAATATAGCCCTTTGACAGGCTGCAACGGCGAAGCAGGACGGGTCGGGATGGCCGCAATGTCGCCCGGCCACGGATGGCGCCCCATTTCCCGGGTGCGCTGACTAAATTTGCGCATCCATTTTTCCAACCCTAAAAGACGACGACCTTGACCTTCATCAAATCCATCTCCGGCTTCAGAGGCACCATCGGCGGCAAGGCAGGCGACAACCTCACGCCGCAAGACGTGGTATCCTGCACCGCCGCCTACGGCCAGTGGCTCCTCGGCAAAGGACTCGCACCCCGCGTCGTCATCGGCCGCGACGCGCGCCGATCGGGCGAGCTGATCAGCCAGCTCGTCAGCAGTACCCTGCGCGCCATGGGCATCGACGTGATCGACCTGGGCCTCAGCACGACCCCTACCGTCGAGGTGGCCGTACCCCTCGAACGGGCCGGCGGCGGCATCATCCTGACGGCCAGCCACAACCCCGAGCAGTGGAACGCCCTCAAGCTGCTCAACGACAAAGGCGAATTCATCTCGGCAGAGGATGGCCGGACCATCCTCCAGCTCCTGGCCGACGGGCAGATCGAATATGCCGATGTGGACCACCTGGGCTCCTACGCGCGCAAGGACGGATACATCCAGCGCCATGTCGAGCTGATCCTCGACCTGCCCTACGTGCAGACCGAAGCCATCCGCGCACGCAAGTACAAGGTCGTAGTCGATCCGGTCAACTCTACGGGGGCGCTGGCCGTGCCGGCACTGCTCGAAGCGCTGGGCTGTGAGGTGGTGCTGATCAACGGCGAGCCCAACGGCTTTTTCGCGCACAACCCCGAACCCCTGCCCGAGCACCTGACCGACCTGGCCCAGCAGGTGGTGCTGCAAAAGGCGCACCTCGGCATTTCCGTCGATCCCGACGTGGACCGGCTGGCGCTGGTCTGCGAGGACGGCAGCATGTTTGGCGAGGAATACACGCTGGTGGCTGCCGCCGACTATGTGCTTCAGCACAAACCCGGCAACACGGTCTCCAACCTCTCCTCTACCCGCGCCCTGCGCGACGTCACTCTGCAGCACGGAGGCCGGCATTACGCTTCGGCCGTGGGTGAAGTCAACGTAGTGCAAAAAATGAAAGAAGTGGGGGCCGTGATCGGCGGTGAGGGAAATGGCGGCGTCATCCTGCCCGACCTGCACTATGGCCGCGATGCCCTCGTCGGCATCGCCCTCATCCTGTCGGCCCTGGCACAGTCGGGCCGCTCCCTGTCGGCACTGCGCGCCCGCTACCCCAACTATTACATGAGCAAGGGCAAAATCCAGCTCGAAGGCCTCGACGTGGACGCCATCCTCGACTGGCTGGCGCACAAATACGCGCACGCCCGCCTCGACACCACCGACGGCCTCAAAATCGACCTGGACGAGGGCTGGATCCACCTGCGCAAGAGCAACACCGAGCCCATCGTGCGCATTTATACGGAGAGCACGTCGGAAGTGCTGGCTCAACATCTGGCCGACAAAGTGCGGTCGGACATCCAGGATTTTTTGCGCAATAACCAGTAAAACCGGATTCATGAAACGCGTCTATTTCGACAATGCAGCTACCACCCCCCTTCGCCCGGAAGTGATCGATCGCATGACCCACATCATGCGTCACCATTACGGCAACCCCAGCTCCATCCACGCCGAAGGGCGCGAAGCAAGGGCCATCATCGAAGAAGCCAGAAAAACGGTAGCGCAAGCCATCGGCGCCTCCATCGGCGAAATTTTCTTCACCTCCGGCGGCACCGAGAGCAACAACTGGGCACTCAAAAGTGCGGTGCGCGACCTCGGCATCCGCCGCATCATCAGCTCGCCGACCGAACACCACTGCGTCCTCCACACCCTCGAGGCCTTGCAGGCACACCATGGCGTGGAGGTGGTGCTGCTCGACGTGGACGCAAAGGGCTACGTGGACTATGGACAGCTCGAACGGCTGCTGGCCGGCTCGAAGGTGCCCACCCTCGTGTCGCTGATGCACGGCAACAACGAAATCGGCACCATGCTCGATCTGGAGCGCGTGTCCGAACTATGTGCTGCCCACGGCGCATTGTTCCACTCCGACACCGTCCAGACGGTCGGCCATTTCCCCATCGACGTCAGCAAGACGCGCATCAGCTTCCTGTCGGGGGGCGCGCACAAGTTTCACGGGCCCAAAGGCGTGGGCTTCCTGTACATCAACAGCGACAATCTGGTCAAGCCCTACATCGACGGGGGCGCGCAGGAACGCAACATGCGCGGCGGCACCGAGAACGTGTACGGCATTGCCGGCATGGCCACCGCTTTGCAGCTGGCCGTGGACGAAATGGAACAAAACCGCCGCCACATCGAAGACGTGCGCGCCTATTTTGCCGAAAGGCTGCAGCAGGAATTCGAGGATATCCGCTTCAACGGTGACCCCGAGCACGGCCTGTACACGGTGCTCAACGTCAGCTTCCCGCCTTCCGAGAAGTCGGAACTGCTGCTCATGTTGCTCGACATTGCAGGGGTGAGCGCTTCGGGTGGCAGCGCCTGCAGCTCCGGCGCCGAGACGCGCTCGCACGTCTTGCAGGCCATCCAGGCCGACCCCGCACGCAAGGCCGTGCGCTTCTCGTTCTCACACTACAACACGCGGGAAGAAGTAGATTTCGTGATCGATGCCCTGAAATCCATCCTGCCCGCCAAGGTGACGGCCTGAGGAATGGGGTTACGGCAAAAAGTCGATGGACGACGATAGACGATGGACGATGGACGAAGGAAATTACGTCGTTAGGCGTCACGTGTTACGGTGTCACGCGTCACGCTCAACCCTCAACTGATTCAACCGGTTTCGCCGATTCACCCGCTTGCACCGACCATTCCGGCAGCAAGCTGCGCCTTTCGGCAAATGCCACCCAACAAAAGAGGGTATGACGGTCGGTCATACCCTTTGCTAACAAACAAAACCAACTAAAAACCAAGTTTCTTTATCGCGGCATTTCGCCGACGGATTCGACATCGATATCAGATCTCTCAAACCTTCATTGCAAAGAACGGACATTTTGCCAAATAAAAAAAGCCATGCAGCAACACCACATGGCTTCAAAGCAATGATAAATTCCACGAAAATCTCTTCGTATCCGGCCCGTTTTCGGATGCCGGTCAGGCTCTTCACCTTCCCACCTGCAGCTTTTTCGAGATGGTGCCGGCAGTGGTGATGGCCCGCACGACGTACATGCCGGGCGTGAGGTCGCTCACGTCCATCTGCCAGTGGCGCGCCTGCACTTCGCCCGAATCGTACAGCATCTGACCCGTGATGGCATACAGCTGTACGCGCTGGAATTCGTTGCCTGCACCGTTGAGGTGGAAGTCGACGACGTCGGTTGCGGGGTTGGGGAATATCTTCAGTTTGGAAGGATCGATCATTTCGAGCCCTTTCGGCGCCTCGTCGTCCCAGCGCAGCGTCACTTCGGCGTTTGCCGATGGCAGGGCGCCCATCAGGCCGTTGCCCAGCATCAGCGTGCCCCCTTCGATGCGGATGGGCAGCTGGACCGACTTGTCTTTGCCGAGCTTGAAGCCCGGCAGGTCGTCCACCACGATGAAGCTGGCCGTGCCAATGATGCCGTAGCCATGGACGGCCTGGCCGCTGGTGCGCGTGATGCCCGCATCGAGCTTGCCGGGGGCAGGTTCGTGCGTCATGTACAGCAGCGGCGAGTTGTATCCCAGCCAGCTCTGGGTGGCCTGGCTGAAGTCGACCGTGACCTCTTCGAAAATTGCCGGCTCATAAGCCAGGCTGAAGGTCAGGCCATAACCGTCGAGCACCGGGTACTCGGGCGTGCCCAGCCAGATTTGCGCCTCGAGCACGTCGCCCGGGCTGATCACCGTATCGAGCGGCACGATGTAGGGCTGCAAGCCCTCGATGGCCGGCAGCGGTTCGGCAAAGGGCTGATGCACGTTGCCGTAGAAGGTGGCGATCGCCATCGTGTCGCTGGCGCCGACGAGGCCGTCGCCGTCGGTGTCCACGTTTTTGGCATCGAAGCCCATCAGGCCGAGCGACAGGCCCCAGTCCTGACCGTACTGGCCGTACCAGTCGTTGAGGTCGGGATTGGTGCGGGCCACGCCCACCTCACCCATGCACAGGCCGATGGGCAGCAGGTCGGCCATGTCCACCTTGCCGTCCCAGTTGGCGTCGCCAGCCCATACGCAGTGCTTGTCTACGCAGTACTGATCGGAGCCGACGGCAATGTCTTTCACCTCGACGTCCACCTGGATCACCGGGCAGTTGCCGTTGCCCGAGAGGCAGTAGCTGAAGGCGAAGCTGTCGTTGCCCGTAAAGCCCGCATCGGGCGTATAGACGAGCATGTTGTATCCTTCCACGTCCTGTCCGCCCAGGTTGATCGTCTGCCAGCCGGGATAGTAGGTCAGCGTGCCCGATGCCGGCTGAGCCGTGACGGCCAGCGAATAGTTGTACACGGGAATGTGATAGCCCACCACCAGCGGCTTGTCCTTGGTAGTCGTCAGCGGAAAGACGGATGCTGCCGGCTCGAAGTCGCTCACGGCCACATAGACCGTGGCCTCCTCGGGTGCGCCGTTGAAGCCGGGCGGATAAGCCAGGTAGGTAAACTTGTCGAGTCCTTCGAAACCACTGTCGGGTGCGTATTCGAACACGCCGTTGCCCAGGTAGGTCACAGTGCCATGCTGGGCAGCCTGCCCCATGACGAATTCGAGCGTAGCCCCGCCCACGTCGTTTCGGAACACCTCGATTTCCACGGTGGTATCGGGCGAAGTGAAGGCCACGTCGTTGAAGGCAAACGTTTGCTCGGCCGGTGCATCGAACACCTGCACGATGCCCGTACGCGTGTACTGCGTCTGACCGTCGTTTTTGGTATAGACGAATACATCGGTGCCCGTGAAGTCCTGTGCCGGCTGGTAATACAGCTCATTGCCCTGGGTCTGAAGCGAGCCATGGGCCGGTGCCTGGCTCAACTGGTAACCCGCCAGGTCGAGCAGCACCACCTGGGCCTTGTTTTTCACCGTGAAGACCTTGAGCGTATCGCTCAGGGGCGGTTGGGCGGCATCGACGCGCACGTTGACCACGGCCACATCGCAGGTGCCCAGGTCATCGCAGATGGTGTAGTTGAAGGTGGCCAGTCCGGCAAAACCGGCATCGGGAGTGAAGGTGACGAGCGTGCTGTCGGCGTTGAGCACGGCCTGGCCGTTGTTCGATAGCGTGATGGAAGCCACCTTCAGCGAGGCGCCCCCCACCGTATGGTCATTGGCGAGGACATCGACCGTGACGGCCGTGTTTTCCGTCGTGATCGCAAAATCGTTCTGTGCCGTCACCACGCTGGGTACCACCTCGAACGTAATGATCAGGTCGGCCGGGTCGGCACTGCCGTACGGATTGAGTATCCAGTAGTCGATGGCGACGGTATCGAGCCCGAGGAAACCCGCATCGGGCGTATAGCGCAGCAGGTTGTTGCCCGGCACGCCCAGGTTGGGATGATTGCCCCCCACCAGGATGGCCGTGCCGTGCTGGGGTGGCTGAGCGATCTGAGGCACATAGACGATGCTGCCCGAGTAGAAAGGATATTCGGCCGTCGTTCCTGACACCACCTCCACCCTGTCGTGCATGACGGCGCCCTGGGCTCGCACAAGGCCTGGCACAAGTGCTGCACACAGCCCCCATATCACGAGGAGTATGCAACGTTTTGGCGCTGGGGATACATTCATGGTTCGTGGATTTTCATTGCCTGGTGAAGAATGAGCCTCGAAAGTGTTTGTTCTTCAACCGGGTATCAGCTTTCAAGATACAATATTCTTTAATCGTCAATATGAGCTCAAGGACAGCTCCAGCCGGGTGTGAAATTAAAAATTTTTTTACTTACGTAAATATCATATTTGATTTCTATTAAAAAACAGGTGTTTAAGTGCGCGATTTTGGACAAAAGTCAAAGATTTTGTGAAAAACGGAGCAATTGAATTAATTTCGTTTTGGGAACGTATCCCGACTATTCACCAATCGCCTGCTCCCCATGCGTCACAGCAAATTGTATTCCATACTTGAGACTTTTAACAAATATGAGCAAAACCGGCTCAGGAAATTCCTCAATTCTCCCTACTTCAACCGCAACGAACACATCGTCGCGCTGTACGAGATGCTGATCGCAGACGTCAACAAGGCGACGGAAAAGCGCAAGACAGACCTGAAAAAGGAAGAGCTGTGGGCCGGATTGCACCCCGAGAAGGCCTACGACGACGTGCGCTTCCGCAAATACTGTTCGGATCTGCTCAAACTGGTCGAATCGTACCTGGCGCAGGAGGAATTCGGCCAGAACCCGCTGCTCAAGGCCACCCTGTTGATCGAGGCGGTGGGCAACCGCAAGATCGAGAAGCTGTATCGCACGGTCATGCGCACGGCCAACCGCTACGCCGAAAACTACCCCTATCGCTCAGCCCTGTACTACTACTACCAGTACCAGAAGGAAAAGAACTTTTACGACCTCAACGAGGCCGAACTGAAGCGGGCCGAGAAAAGCAACATGGAGGAGATCGCCAACAACCTCGACCGCTTTTTCCTCGCCGAGAAGCTGCGCATCTACTGCGCCGTGCTCAACCAACAGAAGCTCGTATCGGTCGAATACGACCTGCTTTTCATCGACGAGATCCTCCAGCATCTCGAGCAGCACCTCGAAGGCAAATACTCCGACGTGCCCCCCGTGGCGCTGTACTACCAGATCTACCTGGCCACGCGCTTCCCCGACGAGGTGTCGCACTACCACAAACTCAAACAGCTGCTGGACGAGCACATCGATACTTTCCCGAAAAAGGAGGCGCTCACCATCTATTACTCGGCCGTCAACTATTGCATTCAGAAAGTCATCCACGGCAAGGCCGACTTCCAGCGCGAGCTGTTCGAGCTATACCGCACGATGCTCGAAAAGGAAATCCTGCTGGCCAATGGCGAGCTCTCGCCCTGGGATTTCAAAAACATCGTGCTGGTGGGCCTGCGCATGCAGGAGTACGACTGGACCGAGCGGTTCATCAGGCAATACCAGGAATACCTGCCCGAACAATTCCGTCGCAACGCCGTGACCTACAACCTGGCCACGCTCTATTTCCGCAAGAAGGAATACGAGAAGGTGGTGGAAATGTTGCGGGAAGTGGAATACGAGGAGTTCAGCTACAACCTCAACTCCAAGGTGCTGCTCATGGCCACCTACTACGAGATGGACGAGTTCGACCCCTTGCACTTCCTCATGGAGAGCTTCCGCACCTACCTGACCCGCCACAAGGAAATTCCGGCCGACCGCCGGCGCATCTTCCACAACTTCATCCGCTACACGCGCAAGCTGACGCGCATCATCCCCGGCGACCAAAAAGCCATCGAGAAAGTGCGCAAGGAGCTGGAAGCCGACAGCGAAGTGGTCAACAAGGACTGGCTGCTGGAAAAACTGGAAGAGCTGGTCTGATGCCGGCCAGGGACAGCCCGGGGAGCCGTGTGCAGCGCCGGCGAATGCAAGGAGGCTCGGATGGTTGAGACAAGGCTGCGCGATGTTGAGATGGCATGGCGAGCCGGTGCACAAGCACCCGGTTTCACCGATTCACCCGATTTCACCGATTTCACCAAACTCAGTGGTCCTCTGTGCGTACTCCGTGAAACTCTGTGGTAGAAAAAACTGCCTCCTCATTGCGGTTTTCTCCTTCTGAAAAAATTGTCTCGCGCAAGGGGCAACCCACGCTACAGCATTTCCCCTTCGCAAAAAAAATGGCCCGAAGGCAATGCTGCCTCCGGGCCATATTTCATCCAAGGGCCAGTCTGAGTCAGACCGTTCCCGGTTTGGTCTTAGAAGTTGACCTTGATACCGGCACTCCAGGTGCGGCCGAAGCCGAACACGCCACGGTTGTCGTAGAACTCGTTGCGGTCGGTCGTAGCCGGATCGTCCTGGATGTTGGTGGCCAGCTCAGACACATACTGCTCGTCGAGCACGTTGTACATGTTGAACTTCACGCGTACCGGCAGGTCGGCCAGCTCGAAGCGGTACGAGATACCGGCATCCACGAGCGAGTAGGCGGGCAGTTGTACCACCTCGCCGCCCGGCTGCAGGAACTGGTCGTCCGTCACGTCGTAGCGGGCATAGAGGTTGTCGGCATAGTAGTAGTCGGCCCAGAAGCGCAGGCCCTTCACCGGCTTGAGGGCAAAGCCCAGGCTGGCCGTGGTCTGGGCGGCGTCGCCCACCTTGAGGCCATCGGCGTAGATGGTCAGGCTGCCTTCAGGCTTGTTCTGGTCGAGGTTGAAGCCCTGGGCCTCGAAGTTCGAGCTGTACACCCAGTTGCCCAGCGACAGCATACCGTTGATCTCGAGCATGTTCGAGGGCTTGGCCTTGAACTCCAGCTCGATACCCGAGTGCGTCTGCGACACGTTCTCGAAGTTGTAAAAGATTTCCTCGTTGTTGTCATTCCGCTGCGTGATATCGAACTGGCGGTTGCCCCAAACGGTGTGGTAGTAGTTGAGGTCTACGTCCACAGCGGCGCTGCGGTAGCCATAGCCGATTTCGAAGGCCGTAACCGTCTGGTTCTTCACGTCTTCGTTGATGTCGTTGCGGAAGTTGAGGAAGACATTGTCAAAGATCGGCTGACGCGAGAAGTAGCCGCCGTTCACGAAGACGTTGTGGTGGTCGTTGATGTTGTAGTTGGCGCCGGCCTTGACCGTACCACCCAGGAAGCTCTGCCAGTCGGTCTCCTGGTTGGGATCGCCGTCCACGTAGTTGAAGTAGTCGATGCGCTTGAAGCCCTGGTTCGAGCCCGTCACGGCACCGAAGGCCGAGAACTTGTCGGTGCTGTACTCGAGCTGGGCGAACAGGCCGATCCAGCTCACCAGACCGTCGTTGTAGTAGTTCAGCACGTTCGTGCGATCCTTGTAGCCCTTGTCGTAGAACTTCAAGAAGTCGGCAGGTGCCTCGACGGTGATGTAGCGACCGTCGGGGGCGTTCACGTCGGCCGTCGAGAGGTAGGCGTCGTTGCCCAGCAGGTTCTCTACGCGACGGAAGTGCTCACCCTTGTAGTAGCGGCCGTCCAAACCAGCCGTCAGCGTCACGTTGCTGTTGAACTTGTGCGTCAGCGTCGAGTAGATGCC
>CAYNYN010000002.1:36241-37670 GCA_964401445.1 uncultured Saprospiraceae bacterium
CCCGGCTCACCCGTGTTGTCGGGATCGACGAAGGTGCGCAGCGTCACGCCGTCGAAGCGGCCGGGGATGAAGCGCTGATGGTGCCACTGGGGCGCACCCAGCGCCGTCACGGCCAGCGTGTGCTTCTCATTGAATTCCTTGGTCAGCGACAGGAAGTAGGAGTAGGCGCGGAACATGGTACCTTCCACGTAGCCATCGCCGCGCGTGTGGGTGAGCTGACCGGTGAAGGCAAAGCCCTTCTCGCTCAGACCCGTGTTGTATACGAGGGCGTACTTCTGATAGCCGTCGTTACCGATGTTCATGGCCACCGAACCACCCTTCTTCATGCTGGCGGCGTTGGTCACGATGTTGATCGAACCACCTACCGAGGGCACGACCAGCTTCGAAGCACCCAGGCCGCGCTGGTAGTCGATGCGGCTCGTCACGTCCGACAGGCCGGCCCAGTTGGACCAGTACACCCAACCGTTCTCCATGTCGTTGACGGGCACACCGTTGATCATCACGGCGGTGTTGCGCTGGTCGAAGCCGCGCACGTTGATGCGGCTGTCGCCAAAACCGCCACCCTGCTTGGTCACATAGACCGAGGGCGTCTTGCGCAGTACCTCGGGGAACTCCTGGTTGCCTACCACCTCGGCGATGTAGTCGCCCTTGAGCGAGGTCACGGCCACCGGCGTGCGGCGGTCGATGGCTACCGAAGCGATCACCTCGACCTCCGACAGACCTACGGCGCCGAAGCCCACCTCGATGGTACCGAGGTCGGTCTCACCCTTTACGTTGACGGGTACTTCCGTCGTCTCGTAGCCCGTGTAGCTGATCACCAGCGTGTAGGCGCCATTGTCGAGCCGCAGCT
Source organism: uncultured Saprospiraceae bacterium (assembly GCA_964401445.1). Classification (GTDB taxonomy): domain Bacteria; phylum Bacteroidota; class Bacteroidia; order Chitinophagales; family Saprospiraceae; genus WFYJ01. The sequence continues at coordinate 37,092 of CAYNYN010000002.1, forward strand.
CGAACATGCCATCCAGGTCGGTCACCGTACCCTGATCGGTGCCCTTGACCATGACCGACGCACCGATGAGCGGCTCGCCGGTCTCGGCATCTGCCACCTTGCCCTTGACCATGTTCTGGGCATAGCCGGCAAGTGCAAATGCGGCCAGAAGAAGTGTTGCCACAAACTTGTTCATAACTAATGATTTGGTTAGAAAATTGGCAAGTAATGTTTTGCTCGAACGGAATACGGCCCTCCCCTGCACCCCGCCGTGCAGGCAGCAAGGAAGTTGTCTTGCAGAAGTCAGAGCCGAAGAGGGATGTGCCGGGTGGGATGCCCCGGCCAGAAAAGAAAGATGAGGATTTGTGCGTGTGCACGTTTGTTTCATCAACCAGTGGTTGCGCACCGAAGTGCTTGCCTCTTGGAATCGCAGGAGATCTCGGTTTTTCGAGGCAGTGCAAAGATACACAGCCCGCCCGATTTCCCCCTTCTCGAATTCGGCGGCAAAGTTAACCGCACTTCGTCCCCCCGCAAGCGACCACGCGCACAATCGGGTTTAAGTTTTTGTAAACTGCCGTCAGCCGCTTCAGACGATGGACG
>CAYNYN010000003.1:0-19872 GCA_964401445.1 uncultured Saprospiraceae bacterium
TCGACATTCGTCCGCATGTACCGGCCTGTGGGTCTTGGCTATTGGTGAATCTCCCCTGCCTTGCGCAGGGCCATGCGCGTGACGATTGGCCCGATCACTTCGTGGAGGATGGTGGCAGCCATCACCACCGAGAGCAACACCTGGCTGAACGATTCGAAAGCGGGGTTCTGCTGGACGGACAAGGCCAGGCCGATGACGATTCCGCCTTGCGGCAAAAGGCCGAGCGGCGCCAGCCGGCGCACCTTGCCATGCACCGAGGTCAGCCTGCCCACCATCGAGAAGCCCCCGAACTTGCCTGCTGCCCGGAGTGCCACGAAGCCCGCCGCAAGGGGCAGCATGTGCAGGGCAATTGTGGGATCGAGGTGGGTAGCGCCCAGCGTGAAGAAAAAGACGAACACCAGTTCTTCCGTATAGCGCTGGATCATCTGCAGCAGCAGCTCGCGGTGAGGATGGAAGTTGCCTGTGACCACCCCGATGGTCATGGTGGCGAGCACGCTGTCGAAGCCGGCCACGCGCGCCAGGCCGTAGGCCAGGGCCAGCACCGCCAGCAGCAAGACGATGTATCCGCCTTCGGCACGGGTGCCCACCACGCGGCCCAGCCAGATGAAGGCCACGCCGGCAAGCAGGCCGATGCCTGCGGCGCCCCCGATGGCGCGCAAGGGTTCCCACACCACGGCCCAGCCGGTGCCATCGGCCACGCCCAGCCATACAGCGGCCACATGCGTGCCTATCGAGAAAAGGACGATCCCTGCCAGGTCGTCGAAGGCAGCCACCTCGGCGATCGTGTCCGACACGGGGCCGCGCGCCCGGTATTCGTGCCGCACAGCCAGCGTCGCACTCGGATCGGTGGGGGCAGCCAGGGAAGCCATGACGAATGCAAAGGGAACGAGTGCCTGGCCGGCAATGCCCGGCAATGACCCATCCAAAGCGCCAATAACCAACAAACCGACGAGCACACACAGCCATGCGCCCAGGCTCTCACCTGCCGTCAGGGCGAGCACCTTGCTCCCTGCCCGTCGTATCCGCTCCCATTCCAGCTCGCTCCCTATCTCGAAGGTGATGAATGCCAGACAGATATCGGTAATCGGGCTCGTGATGACGTCGAAGTTTTGCGGAAGCACCGGAAACACATGCGGATTCAACAGCAACCCGGCAAAGATGTAACCCGTAATTGAGGGTAAACCGGCGCGTTGCACCAGCCGCCCCAACACGAAACCCGTAAGCAGCAACAAGCCCGTAGCCAAAACCAGATCGGACACCCACATCGATTGAATTATTTTTGGATATTTGCGATGCTTTTGACTCCTTTTGGAGCGCAAATTGCCTCGTACTGTTTGATTTTTTGACCAAACATCACGTAATCCCATGAACCGTAAGCACACCCTTCCGGCAATGCTGCTGGCCTGCAGCATTGTGCTCGCTGGCTGCGTCAAGGAGCAAATCACCAATTTTGGTGGCATCAAACTGACTCCCACGCTGGCCCTGCCGTTGGGCAAGGTAAAAGTTGTCCTCGAAAACGTCCTCAATGATCAGGACAGCCTGCTCACCATCAACCCCGACAATTCGCTGGCGATCAAGTATCGGCGCGACTCGGTGGTCTTCCTGAAGTTCTCCGACCTCGTGGCCAACATTGCCGGCAACTGGTCGGCTGCCGTGGTCCACGACGAAGCCATCGGCAAGGTCACGCTCGACCCCGTCACACAGCAGGCGGGCATCACGCTCGGCGAAGTGATGTCGGGCTTCTCGGATGCCTCCGTAGCCGCCACGATCCAGATGGCCGACGGCGGCATGGCCCCCATTCCGCCTTTCAGCGGTTCGTCCACCACGCTCAGTCAGGTGCCTGCGCCGGCTTCCTTTTCGGAAATACAGATCGACACCATGCAGATGGTGGTGGACATCACCAACGGCTTCCCGTTCGACATTCAGAACCTGATGATCGAACTGGTGGACCAGGAATCCGGACAGACGATCGCCTTCCCGCCCCTCGCTGCGCTGGCGGGCCAGAGCAGCAGTACGACCTTCGAGCTGACCAACCTGGTGTTGCACAACAACCTGGCTTTCCGCATCGCTCAGATCGAATCGCCCGGCACGGGCCTGACGCCGGTTCCCATCGACCTGACCGACCAACTCCAGGTGACGTTGTCGATGCAGGAGATACTCGTAACAGGTGGCGTGGCCGTCATTCCGCCCGTCACCACTTCGGGTGAAACGACCTTCGACCTGCAAACAGGCAGCGACGCGCGCATCGAAGAGGTTACGCTGGGCAACAATCAGGCCCTGTATACCATCACCTCCACCCTGCCCTTCCCCATCGAATTGCAGTTCGCCCTGCCGAGCGCCACGATCGGCGGCACGCCCGTGCAGCAGACATTGCAGATTCCGGCACAGGGGCAGGTGAGCCAGTCGCTCGATCTTTCGGGTGCGGTGCTGAACCTGGCACAGGATCCCGCGCAGCCCTACAACCGCATCCCCGTCACCTTCCAGCTCATGACGATGCCGCCGGCAGGCATGTCTGCCTTCAACGCCAATGACGGCATCACCATCGAGCTGGAAATTCCGCAGGTGGAAATCACCAGTGCCCGTGGGTACTTCGGACAGGTGGAAGAGCAGATCGATCCGGATGAGATCAGCTTCGATTTCGACTTCAGTTTCATCGACGAGTCGAGCAGCCCGATATTTTTCGACGATGCTACGTTGGAATTCGAATACGAGAACTCGTTTGGCTTTCCCTTCGAGGCCGACATCGACCTCACGGCGCATGGCCGCAACGGCCAGTCGGCCGCACTGAATGCCCCCACCATCACTTTCGACTACCCGCCTGTCACCCAGGCTGGTACGGCCGTGCAGGGCACCATCGTCCTCGACGACACGAACAGCGACATTGTGCAGATGCTCAGCATCTACCCGACGAAATTCACCTACTCGGGCACGGGCCGCCTCAACCCGCAGGGCGACCAGGGGCAGGTCAACTACGTCCTCCCCGACAGCTACCTGCTGATGAGCGTCGCCTTCGACCTGCCGCTGCGCCTGCGCGCGCAAAAGATCGTCGTCAAGGACACGCTGGAACAATCGCCACAGGACAGCCTGTTGGGCAAAATCGCCTCGGCCGAGCTGGTCATCGACTATCGCAATGGCTTTCCCTTTGCCACCACCCTTTCGATTCGCGACCTGCTTTCGGGCGAGCTGATCGTTTCCGATCTGGACATACCGGCTGCCGGTGTGGATGCCGCGGGCCGCGCCACGGGCACCAATGATGGCCGCACCAGCGTGATGCTCGACAGCGAGACGGCAGACCGGCTGTTTGGCTCCGACCAGCTCGAGCTGACGGTGCAGATTGCCACCACCGACAATGGACAGGTACCCGTCGCCCTCTATACCGACTACACGGTAGAGATCGGCCTGGGTGCCAAGGTAGCGCTGAACGTCGAGCAAGGATTCTGAACCGCATTCCCGAAAATCGAAACCCACATCCCATGAAAAAGATATTCCCCTCCCTTGCACTGCTGCTCGTGCTTTCGGCATTTGCGCAAGCGCAAAATCCCTCTTTCGGCTTTGGCAGCCGCATCGCCTTTCTGAACACGAACAACAACGCCGCCCTTTTCCCGAAGGAAAACAAATGGTACGTAGGCATTCCCGCGATCAACTCCATTTACCTTGGCGGCAACACGACCCTCACGCTCGACCAGATGCTCAGCCAGGGCAGCGATGGTCGTTATTACCTCGACTTCGACCGAATGGCCAGCCAGGCCCTTCCGGAAAATGAATTCAAGGTGCAGCCCGTCATCCAGCTCGGATCGATAGGCTTCCGCACGGGCGACGGATACTGGTCGCTCGGTCTGTCGCTGCGCAACCAGATGCACGTGGTGTACAGCCACACCCTGCTGGACTTCCTGGCCAATGGCAACGCCGACATGCCCGATCCCGTCGTGCTGAATCGCGAAAAGCTGATCCTGCGCCACTATCTCGACGGCACCATCGGCTATGCCCGCGACCTGGGCGACGGCATCACGGTGGGCGGCCGCCTGCACCTGCTGCGCGGCCTGGGCACCCTCGAAACCGACAAGTGGTACGTGCGCATGGAAACCGATGAGTCTTCGTTCCCGGCCTACGCCCTCGACGTGGAGGCCGACATCGCCATGCGTGCCACCGGCGCCTACGCCATCGCCCTCGATTCCAACGACACGCGCACGCCCTCGCCGCTGGGCTACGGCGCCGGCGTAGCGCTGGACCTGGGCGCGACCTACGAGCTCAACCCTACCTGGACGTTCATGCTATCGGCGCACAACCTGGGCAACCTGATGCTCACGCCATCCACCGATGCCAAGCGCTTGTACACATCCGGAACCGGCCAGATTCAATTCGACGGCTTCAGCGCCGAGCCCGGCAACGACCAGGCGCCCACTTTCGACGAACAAGCCAACGACCTCGAACAACAGGTCAAGGACGCCTTTCCCCTGTCCATCGAACAGGAACAGCTCGTGACCAACCTGCCCGGCCCGTCCATCACCATGGGCGCCCTGGCCGATTGGAACGAGGCCCACAGGGCGGTATTCACCTATCAGGCCTTCACCGACGACCTGGGGCTGAAGAGCACGCTGAGCGCCACCTGGTTCTGGCACCCCACCCGCTGGATCGAACTCGTCGGCGGGCTGAGCTGGGACAACCGCAGCAAACTGGGCATCGGCGGCGGCATCGTGCTCGATGCCGGCCCCCTGCAGCTGCACCTCCTTTCGGAAAACCTGCTCTTTGCCGTCAATCCCGTCACGGCCCGCAACGGTGGCATCCGCATGGGGGCAACCATCATGGTGAACGAAAAATATTGATCGCCGACCCGTTTGCCAGCCTTTTGGCACGGTTGTTGCCCTGATTAAAAGTGTAAGTTTTGGTTAAAATTGTAAGATTTGTCAAAGTGCCCGGTGCCTGCATCGGGCTTTTTTTTTGTCCGCAAGTGTCCGTCGAATTTTGATTGTAGCGTTGAGGGTTTGCCTCGCGCAAAGGCGCAAAGTCGCAACGGAACGCAACGTTCTTTTGCCTCAACATCGCCGCCGCAGAGCCTGGCCCTTCGCCGGCGCAATGCTACAGGTAGTGCTTTGCCTTTCGGCAAATGCCCGGCCGTGCACTCGGTTCATCGCTCAACCACTACCTGAAAACCAAAGCGGGACACAGCCATTCGCCGTGTCCCGCTTTGCCATTTGGCGCAAGCTGATCCTTGCTCAATAGTCGAGCAGGAAAGGCAGGCGTGCCTGGGGCCCTTTCGCTTGCAGCAGGGTGCGCAATTGCTGGTACATGGGATAGTAGGGACCGAGTTCGTTCTGCATGGCCCGGGCCGCCAGGTCCGACTCCTCCATACCCATCAGCTCGTCGAGCAGTTGTTGCAGGGGCTCCTTGATCTGCGGATACTCCTTGATGCGGTATTTCTCCAGCCCAGCCAGGGCCGCAGCCGACTCGATGGCACGGTCCAGATCTCCCAACGCGTCCACCAGGCCGATCTCCAGCGCTTTCCGTCCCGACCAGATGCGGCCCTGAGCGATGGCATGCACGCTGTCGAGCGGCATGCCCCGACCCTGGCTCACGCGGCTGAGGAAGACGTGGTAGATGTTGTCGGCCTGTTCCTGCATGACGCGCTGTTCCTCGTCGGACAAGGGGAAGAACGGATTCAGACGGGTAGCCCAATCGTGCGTGCCGACCGTGTCCCAGGTGATGCCCAGCTTGTCGTTGAACAGCTCGGTCATGTTGGGAAACATCATGAACACACCGATGCTTCCGGTGAGCGTATTGGGCTCTGCGAAAATACTGTCGGCATTGCAGCTGATGTAGTAGCCACCCGATGCGGCATAGTCGCCCATGGAGACCACCACCGGCTTGCCTGCTTGTTTGAGCAACTCGATCTCGCGCCAGATATTGTCGGAGGCCATGGCGCTGCCCCCGGGCGAGTTGACGCGCAGGACCACCGCTTTCACGCGATCCGACTGGCGCAGCTCGCGCAAAATTTTGGTGTATTTCTCATCGCCGATCTGGCCCTGCTCGCCTTTTCCGTCCACGATGGCGCCCTCGGCATAGACCACGGCGATGCGGTCCTTGACGCTGTAGTCCACTTCGGGCTTGACGTGTTCGAAGTACTGGGTGAGTGTCACCACGGGCACCTCGTCGTCTTCGTCCAGGCCCAGCTCCTCGCGGATCAGCACGCGCACGCTGTCTTTCCAGGTCAGTTGGTCAACCAGACCACTTCTCAGGCACATAGTGGCATTTCTGCCGACGAACCCGTTGACGATGGCCTCGACCGAGTCGAAAGGCAGGCCACGCGCTTCGGCGATCTGCCCCAGGAATTCCGCCGCGAGCGGGTCGAGGTATTCGTGCAGCTGCTGGCGGTTGTACTCGCTCATTTTGGTGAGGCGGAAGGGCTCGGTGGCACTTTTGTAGTTGCCCGCATAGAAGACCTCCATCTCGATGCCCACCTTGTCGAGCATGTTTTTGAAATAGGGCACCACGGCGCCAAAGCCGCGCAGGTCCACCAGGCCGAGCGGATGCAGGAGCACCTCGTCGGCCACGGATGCGAGGTAGTAGGCGCGCTGGTCGTAGAAGCGCGACCAGGCAATGATGAATTTTCCGGATTCGGAAAAATCCTCCAAAGCACGCCGCAGCTCCGTAGCCGTCGACAGGCCGATGGGCGCCACGTCGATCTCGAGGTAGATGCCCTCGATGCGGTCATCGTCCTTGGCTGCCTCGATGGTGCGCAGGATGTCGGACAATCCCAGGACCTTTTCCTCCTTGAGGTTGGAAAAATCGAAGGGTATGTTGTTCGTGCGCTCCGGGATGGGTTTGTCCAACGTGATTTTCAGCACGCTGTTGGGCTTGACGGGCTTGGGTTTGGCGCCAGCCGAAGCCAGGCGCCCCAGCCAGACCGAACCGATCAGGCCAAAGGCAATGATGAACAGGAACATGCCCAGACAGGAGGCAAAAACGAACTTGAAAAAGTTTTTCATGGCAGTCAGCATTTTTGACAAGGGCGAAAATAGGTTTCTCCTGCCGGGCACTATCGATTTTTCGATCAATGCTCCGGATGAGCGGACAAGGTTGTGAGGGAGTGAGGAGGTATGAGAGAAGCGTTGCGGAACGTTGCGGCGTTGCGTGCGGTACAAGCTCAACCCTCTACCAAAATTCTTGTCTGCCAGATGCCATGAAAACGGAGAATCTTACCACACATCCGGCATACAGCTTACTTTCGTGCTGGAAGGCTCGGCAATTCAGTCAACGGCCCGGCCCGGCATACCCGTCATCGAGCACCTCATGCCGGCCCGGATCCTCCCCTCTCACCCGACGAAACATGAGTGGCATGCGCAAAATTCTCGGTCTTCTGATGTGCCTGGCAGCAAGCAGCGCGCTGTTGCACGCCCAGCCCATCGAAGTGACTCCCTCCACCACCGATCCGTACACGCCCGAGAACCTCATCACCAACGTCTTCCTCGGCGATGGCGTGGAGGTGCTCTCCGTACAGTTCGACGGCGATCCGATCGCAGTGGGCTTTTTCAAAAACGCCACCGACGAAATCGGCATCGAGCGGGGCATCGTCATGACGTCGGGGCGGGCGGCCAACCAGGGCACGAGCTACGGCGCCGACGGCGTAGGCAGCAATTTCGCCTCCAACAACAACGACAGCAACGTCTCCGACCCCGACGTCACCGCCATTTCCAGTGCCACGCCCTACGACATCGCGCGCTACACCATCACCTTCATACCCACGGCCGACACGCTGCGCTTCCGCTACGTGTGGGGCTCGGAAGAATACCCCGAATACGCATGCTCCCAGTTCAACGACGTGTTCGGGTTTTTCATCAGCGGTCCGGGCATCAACGGTCCCTATGAAAACAACGGCATCAACATCGCCCTGATCCCGGAGACCAACCTGCCCGTCACGATCAACAACCTCAACAGCGGCGAGGTGGGCAGCGCCGGCACCATCAGCAACTGCACGCCGCCCAATGGCTCGCTCGCCTACTCGCAGTACTACATCGACAACGACGGCTCGTCCAACCAGCCCGTGTACGACGGCTACACCACCGTGCTGACGGCCGAAGCCGTGGTCATCCCTTGCGAAACCTATACCATCAAGCTGGTCATTGCCGACAACGGCGACGGCATCTTCGACTCGGGCGTGTTTCTCGAAGCCAAGAGCTTCGGCACCGGCTCGCTCGAAGTGGAGGTGGCCACGGCCAGCCTCGACGGCACCGTGACCGAGGACTGCGCCCAGGGCCTGTTGACCTTCAAGATGCCGCAGCCCGTTGAAAGCGATTTTTACCCCGACTACACCATCTTCGGCACGGCGGAAAACGGCGTGGATTACGAGTTCATTTCCGATTCGCTCTTCATCCCCGCCGGCGACAGCATCATCCAGGTGCCCATCATCGCCTTCGACGACGGCATCGACGAGGGTATCGAGTACATCGCGCTGGACGTACAGCGCGACGTCTGCAACCGCGACACCTTCTACATCTACATTCGCGACAACGAATTGCTGCCGCCTTCCCTGGGGCCCGATACGACCATCTGCCGGGGCGACACGGTGCAGCTCGACGGCACCCTGCCCATACAATTGCCCGATCCGCCCACCTTCACCAATACCCAGGACTATCTCATCAGTCCGCCCTTCACCTCCATCTATTCACCCATCCAGGTAGCCGGAGTGCAACCTTTCCAGCTGGGACCGGGCGTGATCCGATCGGTGTGCATCAACATCTCCTCCCTCTGGGACGACGACCTCGACATTTTCCTCATCGCGCCGGGCGGACAGTTTCTCGAGCTTTCTACCGACAACGGCGCCGATGGCAACGACTACACCAATACCTGCTTCACGCCCAGCAGCCCCATCCCGATCAACTTCCCGGGACCGGTGGCGCCTGCTTCGGCGGCCCCCTTCACGGGCAACTTCCAGCCCGAAGGGCCGTGGTCCGACCTCTGGGACGGCGACAGCCCCACCAACGGCACCTGGCAACTGCTGATCATCGACGATGCGCAGGGCTTCGACAACAGCGTGCTGCTCGACTGGAGCATCACCTTCGAGCCGCTCTATCAGGTGTACTATCGGTGGGAGCCGGCAGCGGGGCTGAGCTGCTCGGATTGTCCGACGCCGCAGGCATTTCCCGATACGACTACGACCTACTACCTCACGGCCTGGGACAGCTACGGCTGCGAGGTGTACGACACCATAACCATCGAGGTGCTGCCGTCGCTGGATGCCCCCGACGTGCAGTGCAGCACCGTGACCGACTCCACGGTCACTTTCGCCTGGTCGCCCCAGCCGGGCGCCCTGAGCTATGAAGTCAATGTGGATGGCACGGGCTGGGTACCCGCCGACGCCATCGACATGCACACGGTGACGGGCCTATCCTACGAGCAGACCGTCAACATCCAGGTGCGGGCCGTCACGGGCATGTGCCCCAGTCTGCCCGGCAGCGCCACCTGCATCACGCCGCCGTGCCCGGGGGCCTCGCCCAGCCTCGATTCGCTGCATCACGTCACCTGCAACGGCGGCAACGACGGCGCCGTGTTCCTGTCTGCGACGGGGCCCGATGCGCCCTTTACCTTCAGCGTGGCCGGCCAGACCAACAGCACGGGCGTGTTCACAGGCCTGGTGGCCGGCGCCTATACCGCCACCATCACCGACAATGCCGGCTGCAGCATCACCTTGCCTTTCGGCATCGATCAGCCCACGGCCCTCGAAGCCGACATCAGCGTCCTTGCCGAGATCAGTTGCGCCGGCGCCAACGACGGCAGCCTGGCGCCCCTCGTCTCTGGCGGCGTGTGGCCTTACAGCTTCCAGTGGCAGGACGGCAACACCGATTCGCTGCGCACCTTCCTCGGGCCCGGCACCTGGGAGGTCACCATCACCGACGCCAACGGATGCACCCAGACGGTGGCACACACGCTGGTCAGCCCGCAGCCACTCTTCCTCTTTGCCAGTGCCGAAAACGCAAAGTGCCACGGCGCGGCCGACGGTGCCGTCTTCGTGGTGGCCTCGGGCGGGTCGCCGCCCTACAGCTACCAATGGGATTCGCTGGCCAACCATGCCACCACGAGCTTCGTGACCGATTTGCCGGCAGGCACCTATTCCGTCACGGTGACGGATGCTGCGGGCTGCGCCCAAACGACCCAGACCACCATCAGCGAGCCGCCGCCCATCACGCTGGCGTTCGACGTGACCGCGCCTTCGTGTTTCGACAGCGCCGACGGGCAGGTCATCGCCTCGGCCTCGGGTGGCAATCAGCCTTACAGCTGGTCGTGGAACGGCGGCCCCTTCCAGGGCAGTCCCATCCTCGACGACCTGGGTGGTGGATGGGTGTACCTCACGGTGCAGGACAACCAGGGGTGTACGGCTACCGATTCGGTCTTTCTGGCGCAGCCGGACACCCTCGAAATCGCGCTCCAGCCCGATACCGTATCCTGTGCCGGCAGCGCCGACGGCTCGCTGACCGTGCAGTTCTTGCAGGGCTACCAGCCGACCGACACCTACACCTACAGCTGGGATGCGCCCGGCCAGACGGATAGCATGGCCACCGGCCTGACTGCCGGCACCTGGTGCGTCACCGTAACCAACCAGAATGGCTGCACCGCCACGGCCTGCGCCGAAATAGCCGAGCCCGAAGCCCTGACGCTCGACCACATCCTCGACCATGCGGGTTGCAGTGGCGCCAACGACGGCAGCATCGCCGTGCAGCCCTCGGGCGGCACCCCGCCCTACCAGTACAGCTGGGCCCATGGCGATACCGACAGCCTGGCCACCGGCCTGGGGGCAGGCAGCTACGAAGTGACGGTGACGGACGCCCATGGCTGCACGGCATCCATGTCCTTTACCGTCGAGGAAGCCACGCCGCTCGAGCTGAGCTTTACGGCCACGGATGTGGCCTGCTTTGGCGATGCCACCGGCAGCATCGATCTGCAGGTGGACGGGGGCACCCCGCCCTACGTGTACCTGTGGTCGGGGCCAAACGGCTTCTCCTCCGATCAGCCATCGCCCGGGTCGCTCGTGGCCGGCGATTACTTCGTCACGGTCACCGACGCACTCGGATGCACGGCCTCGCTCGCGGTGTCCATCGCACAGCCGGCCAGCGCACTGAGCGTGTCGTTGCAGCAGACCAATCCCGTCTTGTGCCATCAGGCGGCCAATGGCGCCCTCGAAGCCTACACCAGCGGAGGCACGCCGCCCTACACCTACACCTGGAGCACCGGCAGCCAGAGTGCCCAGATCGACGGGCTCGGGCCGGGCGCCTATGCCGTGACCGTCACCGATGCCCAGGGATGTACCGCTTCCGCAAATGCCGCCTTCGATGCGCTCGGTGAAATCCTCATCGAACTCGAGGCCACGGATGCCAGCTGCCACAACGGCAGCGATGGCCAGGCCGTCGTCACCGGCATTCGCTACGGCAGCCAGCCCGCCGACCTCCAGCACTTCGTCATCAGCTGGAGCACCTCGCCACCGCAGTTCGGCGCGCAGGCCTTTGCCCTGCAGGGCGGCCAGACCTACACCGTCACGGCCACCGATACGCTCGGCTGCACGGGCACGGCCACCGTCACCATCGGCAATCCGCCATCGATCGGCTACGAGATCGAAGAAGTGCGCCACGTGACCTGCCCCGACGGCGCCGACGGCAGCATCCGCGTGCGCGGACAAGGGGGCGTGCCGCCCTACAGCTATCAGTGGGACGCCAACGCCGGCAGTCAGACGAGTGCCACGGCCACAGGGCTGGCAGCAGGCACCTATGCGGTCACCATCGCCGACGCCAACGGCTGCACCACACAGGCCTCGGCCACACTGACCGAGCCCGACCCCTGGCAGGTCAGCTTCAAGGTGCAGGACGTGGACTGCTACAACGCAAAGACCGGCTCCATAGAGGCCATCGTCGCAGGGGCCACGCCGCCCTATGGCTATGTGTGGGAAAACGGACACGAGGCCGCCACGATCGAAAACATCGCCGCAGGCACCTATGGCCTCACCATCACCGACGCCCGCGGCTGTAGCTACACCACCTCGGCGACCGTGAGTGCACCCGGCGAGCCCATATCGGCCACCTTCGACACCGACGACGTCAGTTGTTTCGGCTATTCAGACGGAAAGATTTACGTGTACCCCGACGGGGGCACGCCACCCTACACGTTCAGCGTGGATGGCCGTCCTTTCGTCGGGGCGTCCACCCTGCTCGGACTGAGCGCGGGCCATCATTTCATTACCATCAGAGACAGCAAGGGCTGCGAATGGCAATCGCAAGGCGTGTTCATCGACCAACCCGACCCCATCGTGGTCGATCTGGGCCCGGACACCACCATCAATTTCGGTGATGAAATCCGGCTCGTGCCCCAAATCAGCAACGCCGACACCATCGTGCGCTACATCTGGTCGCCCGACGATACGGCGGTGGTGCACTACCCCGACTGGGCGCGCCCGTTCGTACGGCCGCTGGCGCCCACGCTCTTCGAGCTGGTCGTGGAGGACCAGAACGGCTGTCGAGGTTCCGACCAAAAGATGGTGTTCGTCGCTACCTGGCGCAACGTGCAGGTGCCTTCGGGCTTTTCGCCCAATGGCGATGGCCTCAACGATCTGCTGCGGGTACACGGCGACTCGGACGTGCACGTCGACGTCTTCCGCGTCTTCGACCGCTGGGGCGAAATGCTGTACGAAGCCACCGATTTTCAGGTGAACGACGCCCAGGTGGGCTGGGACGGCACCTTCCAGGGACAACCCATGCCCCAGGGAGTGTACATATGGTACGTGGAGGCCACCTTCCAGGACGGTTCGAAAGCCGTTTTCAAGGGCAATACGACCCTGATCCGGTAGGGCGCAAAGGACCGGAAAAGGCTTTGCGTGACGCGTGGCGGCCCCAGGCGACGCAAGGCGCCGCTGTGCCCCTCAATGCTTGATGGCCACATTCACTTTGGGTGCCTGCCCTTCCGGGGCCTTGATCACCGTAATGGCCTCTTTTTCCTCGCCCAGCACCAGCTCGAGCCGGTACAGGCCCTGGGGCCACGGCTCCATGTCCACCACGATGACCTGCTCCCCCTTGCGCAACGGCTGGGGCCGCTGCCAGACGGGTTGGTCCGCGCTGTCCTCGAGCAGCAAAGTACCCGTCCCCTCCACTTCCGACAGTACCGTCATGCTGAAGTAGCGATCGGTCACCGTGTGCGACATGGCGGTGATGACCATCTTGTTGGGCAACTGCCGCACCAGACGCACCGAGTGGGAAAAGGTCAGCGTGCCGTCCATGTCTTCCTGCGCCAGGCGGTACCAGACCTCGGTTTCGCCAATCGCAGGATCGAGATAGCGGTAGGTGAACGGCCCCTCGGCCGTGCCGTGCCCTTCTACCTCGGCTATGGTGATGAAATCCAGTCCGTCGATCGATTTCTGGATGCGGAAACGCCGGTTCTGTACTTCGGCCCGCGTCGTCCATTTGAGAAAATTGCCCACCTCGACCTCCTGAACGCTGAGTTGCTCGGCGTAAATTACGCCGGCAAACGCATCCGCAGGGCCGAGGGCAAGGCACAACCATGTCAGGACAAGAATAGTGAAGGTGCGTTGGGGGGTCATGCTTCAGGTTTTTTAAATAAATTCAAATATGACTATTCAAAATTTATTCCACAAAACCTGCAAAACGATTGTCATCCTTCTGGCGGCACTTCTGCTTATACATTTGGCAGGTTGCAGCCAGGGCAACAAACCCCAAGACCTTGGTTATGAGGCCCAACGCACGGCTCATTTCGACAGTGCTGCGGTGGTGTCGGCGCATCCGCTGGCCAGTGAGGCGGGGCTCGAGATCCTGCAGCGCGGCGGCAATGCCGTGGATGCCGCCATCGCCACGCAGTTTGCCCTTGCGGTGGTGTATCCACGCGCAGGCAACATCGGCGGGGGCGGTTTCATGGTGATCCGCCTGGCCGATGGCCAGACAGCCGCCCTCGACTACCGCGAGCGGGCCCCCGCCGCGGCGCACAAAGACATGTACCTCGACAGTCTGGGCAATGTGGTTCCGGGTCTGAGCACGCGTGGCCACCTGGCCGTGGGCGTGCCGGGTACGGTGGCAGGCATGTGGGAGGCGTTCACCAAGTTCGGTCAGATGGAACGCTGGGCCGACCTGCTGGAGCCGGCCATCCGCCTGGCCGAGGAAGGCTTTCGCATCACGCCTGCCGAGGCCGAGCGCCTCAACCGCTACCGCGACGATTTCAGGGAGCTGAACACCCGTCCAAACATTTTTACCGAAAAAGACGAATGGCATGCCGGCGACCTGCTGGTGCAGCCCGAACTGGCCGCCACCCTGCGCGCCATTCAGGCCCAGGGGCCGGACGGCTTTTACAAGGGCCGCGTGGCCGACTTCATCGTCGAAGAGATGCAGCGGGGCGGCGGCCTGATCACGCACGAGGACCTGGCCGCCTACGAAGCCCGCTGGCGCCAGCCGGTCATCGGCGACTACCGAGGCTATCGCATCATCAGCATGCCGCCGCCCTCCAGTGGCGGCATCGTGCTGCTGCAAATGCTGGAGATGGTCGAGCCCTACCCCCTTTCGGAAATGGGCTTCCATTCGCTGCCGGCCGTCCACCTCATGGTCGAGGCCGAACGCCGGGCCTATGCCGACAGAGCCAAGTACCTGGGTGACCCCGACTACTACCCCGTGCCGGCAGATCAACTGCTCGACCCCGACTACCTGCGCCAGAAAATGGCCGACTTCGACCCGGAACGCGCCACGCCGAGCGAGGCGCTGCCCGAAGCCTCGCTGGTACCCGTACTCGAAAGCTTCGAAACCACGCATACCTCGGTGGTGGATCCGCAGGGCAACGCCGTCTCGGTGACCACCACGCTCAACTCCAACTACGGCTGCAAGGTCGTGGTGGGCGGCGCCGGCTTTTTCCTCAACAACGAGATGGACGACTTCAGCGCCAAGCCGGGCGTGCCCAACCAGTTCGGCCTCGTCGGTGCCGAAGCCAATGCCATCGCGCCGGGCAAGCGCATGCTCAGCTCGATGACGCCCACCATCGTCGAAAAGGACGGCCGCCTGTGGTGCGTGCTGGGCGCGCCGGGCGGCAGCACGATCATCACGGCCGTGTTCCAGGTATTGCTCAACCAGATCGAATTCGGCATGACGCTCGACTCTGCCGTGCAGGCCTACCGCTTTCACCACCAGTTCCTGCCCGATGTGATCATGTACGAACGCGGCGCCTGGGATTCCACTTTCGTGGAAAAACTGCACGCCATGGGGCACCAGACGCGCGAGGTGGAACGCATGGCCGTCATCAAGGCCATCACCGTGCAGCCCGACGGCACACTCGAAGCGGCCGGCGACCGCCGCAACCCCGACGACGACGTGGCGGGATGGTGATTGGGAGAAGGAGAGACAGAGAGAAGGAGAGACGGAGTGCAGTTACCGATTCTCTCTGTGGCTCTCCGTGGGTGCTCTGTGGATCTCTGTGATAGCAAAACCACAGCTCGCTTTTCAGAAAAATTGGAAAAAGCTCCGCGAAGGAGGGGTCGTCACGCTCAACCCGGGTAATGCACCTTCAGCAAGCGGGCAATTTTCTCCAGCAGCTCGTCGGGGCTGAAGGGCTTGCCGACGTGGTCGTTCATCCCGAAGAGGCGGGCTTTTTCGCGCTCCGTCAGGAAGGCAGAGGCCGTCAGGGCGATGATGGGCACATCGCGCTTGCGCGGATCATCCATCTTTCGGATCTCCATGGTGGCCTGGTAGCCGTCCATCACGGGCATCTGGATGTCCATGAGCACGATGTCGAAATCCTGCTTCCTGATGACTTCGAGGGCCTCCTCGCCATTGTTGGCCGTGACGACTTCCATGCCCAGGTTGCGCAACAGGTTGGCCACCACGACCTGGTTGATCTTGTTGTCCTCGGCCAGCAATACCTTTTTGCCGGCGAGGTGACCATAGGAAGGCGCCTCGTCGGCCGGTGCTCCGGCCTGTGCCTCCTTGACTGACTCGGCCACTTTGAACGGCAAAAACAGCAGAATGACCTGACGGCCATTTTCCTCCTCGACCTCGATGTGGCCGTTTTGCAAATCGACCAGACGACGCGTAATGAAAAGGGAGAGATCGGCCCGTGAGAACGACTCCATCTGCTCCAGCTCGCCCAGATTGCGGTATTGCTTCAGCTCCCCGATTTCCTTTTCGGAAAGTATGGGGTCGGCCCCCTTCAGCGATACGCGCAGGATGGCTTCGTCAGGATGCAGCTCGTGCAGATGCAGCTCCAGATCGACCGTCTTGCCGGCATTGCGATCGAGCGCCAGCGCCATGAGGTTGGAGAGGATCTGGTTGAGGCGCCCGGCATCGCCGTCGAGCCAGTCGGGGATCTTTTTGTCCACGAAGAGGTTGAGGCGCGTGTCCTGCTCCCGACCGGCCATCTGGTACTGCTCGCACACCTCGCTCACCAGCTTCTTGATCGGGAACGGCCGGCTGTCGAGGGTCAGCTTGCCTGCCTCGATTCGCGAAAAGTCCAGCACGTCGTTGACGAAGACGACGAGGTTGTTGGCGGCAAACTGCAGCTGCCGCAACTGTTCCTTCTGATCCGGGCGGGGCGTTTCCGCCATCAATCGATACGTCAGGTTGGTAATGATGTTCAGCGGCGTGCGCATTTCCTGACTCATGATGGCCAGGAAGCGGTCGCGCGCAAAGGAGGACTTCTCGATGCTCTCCCGCTCGCCGATTTCGCGCACCAGGCGCTGGTTCAGCTCCTCGAGTTGTCGGTTCATCTGCTCCAGCTCGGCATTTTTCCTTTCGATGGCCTGGCGTGCTTCCTCGATCTGGGCGTTCTTTTCCTTGAGCAAAAGGTTGTCTTTCTTTTTTTCCCGGTAGGCGCGCCACAATATGATTCCGGCCAGTAGCAGCAGCAAGACGATCACCAGCATCAGGTTGCGAAACATCTGACTGCGCGCCTGTTCCAGTTCGAGCAATTGGATGCGTTGCTGTTGCTCCTTGAGGGCCGTTTCGGTAGCAAAACGCTGATTCATCTCCAGCATGGCCCGGTTGCGCTCGGCATCGTACCAGGCCGTCAGCGTCTTGCGCGACATGGCTTCCGCCTGCAAGGCCTTTTCCCATTCGCCGAGGTCGGCAAACCGCCGGGCCAGTTCGGCCCACAGGTCGGCCACCTCGCGGTCGGGTGCGGCATCGGCAAGAGCCTGACGTGCCTGCTCGAGCCATTGCCGCTGCTGCCCGGCATCGGACGCAAGCCCGGCCTTCAGCATCCATGCCTGCGCCCGGACCAGCGGACTGGCCTCTTCCAGCTCGAGGGCAGCATCGGCAGCGGCCATCGCCTCATCTTCAAACCCCTGCCCCAGTTGCGCCTGGGCAATGTGCAACAGATCCGCTGCCAGCCCCTTCATGTCGCCCATTTGGGCATGCAGGTCGCGCGCCATCTGAAAATGGACGATGGCGCCCTCGAAGTCGCCCAGCTCCAGACTCAGCGAGCCGGTGAGGGTAGCCAGAGCAAGGGCCTTTTCGGCGTCGCGCCGCTCGATCCAGAACTCCAGCGCCTGGCGATAGTACTGCTTTGCCTGACCCAGCACGCCCTTCTGTTGGTACAAGGCACCAAGGCTCTGCCAGGTGCGGGCCAGCCATTCCGCGTCGTCCAGCTTGCGGGCCAGCGCATGGGCCTCTTCCAGCGCCGCCTCCGCCTCTTTGAAGTTCTGCATCTTCAGATGCAGGCGCCCGACGGCCAGCAGCGCTTCCACCTGGCGTCCCGGGTCTTCCTGTTCGCGGGCTTCGGCCAGCAGCTTCAGCCAAACGGCAAGGGCCTGGTCGAAATTGAAATGCTGCTCCAGCACGCTCGCCTTCCCTTCCAGGGCAGCGCGGTAAAGTGCAGGCTTTCCGACGGCCCGGGCGGCCTGCGCAGCCTGGTCGAAATACTCGAGCGCCTCCGACACGGCCTCATGGGAAGCGTACCATTGGGCAGCCCCGAGCAATGCCTGCACCCGGGCTTCACCCTGCCGGGTATTCAGTTGCACCTCGATGGAATCAGGAAGGGGCGTCTGGCCATTGCCTCCATAGAGCCAGGTGGCCCAGAGCAGGAGCGAAAAGAAAAAATACTGGCGCATGAAGTTCCGTTTTGGTCAACTCTACGGGCGTACAAGCAAACATAGTGCCGCCTCAGCGCCGGAAACGCCCCTTTCCAAAACGAAACGGGCGATGCAGCCAAAAGCCACATCGCCCGTCGGCCCAATGGCCGATTGCCTCAATGCATTTTCTTCCGGATTTTCTCGATGAGCGGCTTGATGGCCGCCGGCTCGCTGACGCCTATGAAGTATTCCTCTCCGTCGCGCGTGCGCACGTACACCCCTTTACGGCCATGCAGGCTGTACTGGTGGGCATGGTCGAAGGCGATGTTGCCGCCCACCCATTGCAAGGCCTCGGGCGTGTCCACCACCCGGATCTCCTCGATGTCGGACACGTGGATCTTTTGCCGACGGGTGCGGTACCAGTCGCGCATGCGCACGGCAATCTTCTTGGCCGAGATGCGCACCTCTACCCTCACCTTCCACAAGTAAACCATCAGGGCGATCAGCGGCGCACTCAACAGCAGAAAAGTAGCCAGCGGAAACTGGTAGTACGTGCCATCCAGCAGATGCTGGAAAAAGCGAATCGTCAGGCCCAACTGCAGGCCGCCCAGGAGCAGCCACACTTCCGGATAACCGAACTTTTGCGTCTCTTTATATTTCTTTACAGCCATGGTTGGTAATTTTTGTTGAGGCAAATTTACAAAAAACAAACCTGAAGTTTACATTAATTTAACATTGACTGAAATCATCGGGTTGGCTCAAATGCAAAACCATTGCATCCGAAGAAAGAAAACCCGTCACAAGCCGGCCCGCAAAAGCCCAAGTGTTGCACGCAAAGCCGTAAACTTGTGACCGATTGTTTCACCAAAAAACTGACACCGCCTTGAAAAGAGTGCTCATCACTGGCGTAGCCGGATTCCTCGGTTCGCATCTCGCCGACAGATTCATCGCAGAGGGTTTCCACGTCATCGGAATGGACAACCTGCTTACCGGCAGCCTGAAAAACATCGAACACCTCTTTCCCCTCGAACGATTCGAGTTTTACCATCACGACGTCAGCAAGTTCGTCCACGTGCCGGGCGAGCTGGATTACATCCTGCACTTTGCCTCGCCCGCCTCGCCCATCGACTACCTCAAGATGCCCATCCAGACGCTGAAGGTAGGCGCCCTGGGCACCCACAACCTGCTGGGTTTGGCGAAAGCCAAGAATGCGCGCATCCTGGTGGCGTCCACTTCCGAGGTCTATGGCGACCCGCAGGTCCATCCCCAAAACGAAGACTATTGGGGCAACGTCAATCCGGTGGGTCCGCGCGGCGTGTACGACGAAGCCAAGCGTTTCCTCGAAGCCATCACCATGGCCTATCACACCTACCACGGTCTGGAAACGCGCATCGTGCGCATCTTCAACACCTACGGCCCCCGCATGCGCGTGGACGACGGCCGCGCCCTGCCCGCCTTTTTCTCACAGGCGCTGCGTGGCGAAGGCCTCACCGTCTTCGGCGATGGGTCACAGACGCGTTCGTTCTGCTACGTGGACGACCTGGTGGAGGGCATCTTCCGGCTGCTCATGAGCGATTACCACCTTCCGGTAAACATCGGCAACCCGGACGAGATCACGATCAAGGAGTTTGCCGAAGAAGTGATCCGCCTGGTGGGCAACCCCAAAGCGCACATCGTGTACAAGCCCCTGCCCGTGGACGATCCCAAGGTGCGGCAGCCCGACATCACGCGGGCACGGGAGATCCTGGGCTGGGAGCCCAAGGTGTCGCGCGAAGAAGGCCTCAAGCGCACGCTCGAGTATTTCAAGAAAGAAGTGCTCGGCGCCGAAGCAACGGCTTGAT
>CAYNYN010000003.1:19972-22251 GCA_964401445.1 uncultured Saprospiraceae bacterium
TGGACGATGGGTATATAAGCTTCATTCGTAAAGGAATGACAGTCAGCTTTAAACACTAAACTTTAAACTTTAAACTTTAAACTCAACCCTCAACCCTCCACCCTCAACCATTGATCAAGAGAACAACAAACGACCCCATATGCAATTTCAGAAAACCATCCTCATCACCGGCGGCGCCGGATTCATCGGCTCGCACGTGGTGCGGCTGTTCGTCAACAAGTATCCGGATTACCACATCGTCAACCTCGACAAGCTCACCTATGCGGGCAACCTCGAAAACCTCAAGGACGTCGAGGACCGCCCCAACTACACCTTCGTACGCGGCGACATCGTGGATCGCCCCTTCCTGATGGACCTTTTCGAAAAATACCGTTTCGACGGCGTCATCCATCTGGCGGCCGAGTCGCACGTCGACCGCTCGATCCTCAATCCATTGGCGTTCATCGAAACCAACATCATCGGCACGGTCAACCTGCTCGATGCGGCCCGACACAGCTGGGGTGAGCAACTGGACGGCAAGCGCTTTTACCACGTGTCCACCGACGAGGTGTACGGCTCGCTGGGCGAGACGGGCTATTTCACGGAAGAAACGCCCTACGATCCGCGTTCGCCCTATTCGGCCTCGAAGGCGAGCAGCGACCACATGGTGCGCGCCTGGCACCACACCTATGGCCTGCCCGTGGTGCTGTCGAACTGCTCGAACAACTACGGCCCGTACCAGTTTCCCGAGAAGCTCATCCCGCTGGTGATCAACAACATCAAGCACAACAAGCCCTTGCCTATCTACGGCGACGGCAATTACACGCGAGACTGGCTGTGGGTGGTCGATCATGCCGAAGCCATCGACCTGATCTTCCACAAGGGCAAGGTGGGCGAGACCTACAACATCGGTGGCAACAACGAGTGGAAAAACATCGACCTGGTAGAGAAGCTGTGCGACATCATGGACGAGCTGCTGGGTCGCCCCGTGGGCACCTCCCGCCAGCTGATTACTTTCGTGAAAGACCGCCCGGGCCACGACCGGCGCTATGCCATCGACGCCAGCAAGATCAAGCGCGAGCTCGGCTGGGAGCCTACCATCGGTGCAGAGGAAGGCCTGCGCCTGACGGCACAGTGGTACCTCGACAACGAGGAATGGCTGAACAATGTCACCTCGGGCGCGTATCAACAGTACTACGAATCCCAGTACCGGGAACGGGTCGCCGAATGACCCGCACCAACGACAAATTCGAAATTTACGGGAAGTGGCGGTTCGCACGAGCCGCCGCTTTCGTTTGTGTCAAAGACCATTGATCCATGCCCAAGCTACACTCCAGACATGTGCCGCGTCGCGGCGGTGGCCTGCGCGGCCGGCCCTCGGCCATGCGGCTGGTCATCTGGGCCATCATCGCGCTGTTTTTCTTCGGCTTGTACTGGCTCTCGCGCCAACAGGACGCCCTCGCCGGCGAGGAAGCACTGCCCTACTACGCCCCCACCTCGACGACCGGCATCACGGTCGTGCACCGCTACTTCGCCCTCTCCTACGACGAGGATCAGGAAGTGGCCGAATGGGTGTGTTACGAGCTGGAGCGAGACCGCTTGCGCAAAAAACGCGTCCGCCGCACCGACGACTACCGCCCCGACCCGGCCGTGCCCACCGGCTCGGCCACACCGGAAGACTACCGGCGCACGGGCTGGGATCGCGGACACCTGGTGCCGGCCGCCGACATGGCTTTCAACCGAACGGCCATGTCGGAAACGTTCCTGATGAGCAACATCGCCCCGCAGGCGCACCACTTCAACGGGGGCATCTGGCGGGAGCTGGAAGAGCACGTGCGCGACTGGGCCAAACGCTTTCGCCATCTCTACGTCGTCGTGGGCCCCGTGACCACGTTGCCACCCCTCGAATGGATCGGCCCCAACGAGGTGGCCGTGCCGCAGGCCTTTTACAAAGTTGTTTTAGATTTGTCGGAACCGGAACTCAAGGCCATCGCCTTCATCATTCCCAACGAACCGAGCGAGCTGCCGCTGACCCGCTACGCCGTGACCGTAGACTCGGTGGAGCGGCTCACCGGCATCGACTTTTTCCCGGAATTGATGAATGATGCCCTCGAAGATTCGCTGGAAGCGGTCATCGACCTGGATCTGTGGCCCTTCGACGAAAGGCGCTACCGGAAGCGAATCGAAGTGTGGAACAAGAGATAAAGGGATGAATCGAGGATTTGATGGTTGAGCCTGCTGCAAAAAGTCCATAGACGATGGACGATAGACGATGGATACGCAAATCGCGTTTTACCACA
>CAYNYN010000003.1:22351-35801 GCA_964401445.1 uncultured Saprospiraceae bacterium
AACTTTAAACTACAAACTCAATCCTCACCCGATTTCACCAAACTCTGTGACCCTCTGTGGGTACCCTGAGCAACTCTGTGTAAGCAAATCGGCATCTGAAATGCTGCGGTTAGAATCGTGAAACGCAACGGCAATCGGAATTCTCAACCTTATCGTCCATCGTCCTTTGTCCATCGTCCATCAACAGAGCCAAAACCAACTGCCATGTCGAGCAAGGAAGCATTCATAAACACCATCGAAGAAGGATACAAATTCAAGGGGCCGAGCATCGTGCTGGGTGGTGCCATGTACGACAAGACGCCCATTACGGGCCTCCACGTCAGATTGCCTCTGGCCACCTTCAACCGGCACGGTCTCATCGCCGGCGCTACCGGCACGGGCAAGACCAAGACGCTGCAGATCCTCGCCGAGCAACTGTCGCGCGAGGGTGTGCCTTCGCTGGTCATGGACATCAAGGGTGACCTGTCGGGCATTGCCAAGCCCAGCCCCGGCCACCCCAAGATCGACGAGCGCCACCAGATGATCGGCTTGCCCTTCACCCCCTCGGGCAGCCCCGTCGAGTTCCTTTCGCTCTCGCACGAGCCGGGGGCACGTCTGCGCGCCACCGTAGCCGAGTTCGGCCCGGTGTTGTTGTCCAAGATTCTCGGTCTCAATGACACCCAGTCGGGCATCATGGCCGTGGTCTTCAAGTTTGCCGAAGACAACGACATGCCCCTGCTCGACCTCAACGACCTGAAAAAGACGCTGCAGTACCTCGCCAACGAGGGCAAAGCCGAGTTTTCGAAGCAATACGGCACGTTCAGCAGCGCCAGCCTGGGCGCCATCATGCGCCGCATCGTCGAGCTGGAGCAGCAGGATGCCGAACTGTTCTTCGGCGAACCCTCCTTCGAGGTGGACGATCTGCTGCGGGTCGATGAAAACGGGCGCGGCATCGTGCACGTGCTGCGCGTGACCGACATCCAGGACCGCCCCAAGCTCTTCAGCACCTTCATGCTGCAGCTGTTGGCCGAGATCTACGCCACGTTCCCCGAGGAGGGCGACCTCGACCGGCCGAAGCTCGTGCTCTTCATCGACGAGGCCCATTTGATCTTCGAAGAGGCGTCCGATGTGTTGCTCGACCAGATCGAGGCCATCGTGAAGCTGATCCGCTCGAAGGGCGTGGGCGTCTTCTTCGTCACCCAGAACCCGGCCGACATCCCCGATGCCGTGCTTGGCCAGCTGGGCATGAAAATCCAGCACGCCCTGCGCGCCTTCACGGCCAAGGACCGCAAGGCCATCAAGCTGGCCGCGGAAAACTACCCGCTGACCGACTTCTACGACGTGCCTACCCTGCTCACCGAGCTGGGCATCGGCGAGGCACTGGTGACGGCCCTCAACGAGAAGGGACGCCCCACCCCCCTGGTGCACACGCTCCTGCGCGCGCCCGAGTCGCGGATGGATGTGCTGACCGAAGAGGAGATCCAGGAAATCGTCTCGCGCTCGTGGCTGGTGCAGAAGTACAACAAGACGGTGGATCGCGAAAGCGCTTACGAGATTTTGCAGAAAAAAATCGAAGAGGCCCGGCGGGCCGAACACCAGCAGGCCCTGCTGGAACAGCAGGAAAAAGCGCGCCGCGCCGTGCCGCGCCGCCGATCATCCAGAAGTCGCGACAAGAGCATGCTGGAGCAGGTGCTCAGCAGCACGACCACGCGGCAGATCGGCCGGACCATTGCGCGCGAGCTGACGCGGGGCCTGCTCGGGGTACTGGGTATCAGGAAAACGCGCCGCCGCTGAGGGATGGCCGGCAAGGGGGTCGGAAGCCTTCATTTTGCCTTTCGGCAAATGGAGCCTGGCAGTGACCGGGCTCATTCCTTTTTTTGCGAAAGCGGAACATACCGGCGCTGGTACACTTCCCAGGGCACGCTCAGATAGGCGTCCTCGCCGAAATAGGTCACGATTTGTTCGAATACGGCGGGTTCCTTGAAGCCGGGTATGGGCTGGATGACCTCCATGCGCTCGTTCAAAAAAACGATGGTGGGAAAGCTCAGTCGCCCACGCGTGAGCTCGGCCGCCAGCGCATGGTAGCCGTTCTTCCCTGCACGCACGAAGTCGAACGTCTTGCCCTGCCACGTCAATGGCTCGCGCATCTCTGCGTTCAGTTTGACCGGGTAAAAATGCTCGTTGATGTATTCGGCAAGCAGGGGTTGGGCGAAGGTCGTGGCATCCATGCGCTTGCACCACCCGCACCAGTCGGTGTAGATGTCCACCAATATCTTGCGCGGCTCCTGCTCCATGCGCTCCATGGCCTCTTCCCAGCTCATCCACTGTACCTGGGCCGAGAGGGGGACCCCCAGGCCAAGTATGCTCGTGAGGCAAGCAGCAAACAGGATGTGCGGTTTTCTCATGGCATTCGTTTTTTGCCCGGGGCAGGCATGAATGGGAACCAACCGCCCCTACAGACAAAGGTACCGCTTGATCGACAATGCATGCCATTCATGCACCAGGCCACGCCGGCATTTTAACCCTGTTTAACATGGGTTGTGACGGGATTGGCCCACAGTGTTAAAAGATTATCGCCGATGGCCACCTCGTCGACCAGCGTACCCGAGGGCTGCGGGGCAGGCACCCCCGACCCCAGCACCTTGTTGCCCGTGAATACCCGCGCTTCGTCCCAGCAATTTTCGCGGATCAGATAGTGCAGCAGGGCGCTGCCCCCTTCCACCAACAGGGAGGTGATGCGGCGCGCTCCCAGCTCTTGCAGCAGCTGTTGTGCGAAGCGGGCATCGTCGAAGCCCAGTTCGATGAGCTCCACCGGCCGCCCCTCGAAGCGGGCCGGCTGCTCCGTCACGACGATGGTGGGCACGCTGCCATCGAACAGGTGCAGATGCTCGGGCAGCCGGCCTTGCCGATCCAGCACGATGCGCGTGGGCGACCGACCGGGCCAGAGCCGCGTGGTGAGCCGGGGGTTGTCGATCAGTGCCGTATTGGTGGCCACCATGATGCCGTCCAGCTCGCTGCGCCACCGGTGCACCAGGCGCAACGTCAGCGGATTGCTGATCCAAACCTGTCGGTCGGGCAGGCCCATGTAGCCGTCGCGCGTACGGGCAAATTTGAGGATCACCCAGGGCATGCCCGTGGTGGCCCACTTCGCACGAAAACGCACCAGCCAACGACCCTCGTCTTCCAACACGCCCGTGCGCACGTCCACGCCCTGCGCGCGCAACAGCGCCACGCCGCGCCCCGACACCTCGGGCGACTGGTCCAGGCAGCTGATGACCACTTTCTGGATACCCTGGTCCAGAATCAGGTTGGTGCATGGCGGGGTTCGACCATGGATGCAGCACGGCTCGAGCGAGACGTACAGGGTGGATTGCGGAATCAGGTGGCGCAGCGCCGGGGGCACGGAAGCCACGGCTTCCACCTCGGCATGGGGACCACCCCACCTGCGATGATACCCCTCGCCGATGATGCGGCCGTCGTGCACGAGCACGGCGCCCACCGGCGGATTGGGACTCACCCCACCCAGACCCAATCGCGCCAGGTCGAAGCACCGGCGCAT
This sequence comes from uncultured Saprospiraceae bacterium, assembly GCA_964401445.1. GTDB lineage: Bacteria > Bacteroidota > Bacteroidia > Chitinophagales > Saprospiraceae > WFYJ01. The sequence continues at coordinate 25,890 of CAYNYN010000003.1, forward strand.
GTAGAAAGCATCCTGTTCCATACCGGGCAAAAAAACAAATTTTTCCCGCGCAGATTTGGCACAAGCAATAGTTTTCCTCAAATTAGGGCTCCCAATCCCACTTGCTAACCCGGACAGATCGACCACACGGCTGGCCCGCTCACAGAGCCAGTTTCTCTACCCCATTCCCGACCCCATTTCAGCCTTGCAACCCCGAGTTGCCTAAGCCATGCAACCTTATGAAGCAATAAACCTGATTCCGTAACCAAAACAGAGAGAGCGTGCTTTACAAAGTCAAACTCAAAAATTCGGACGACATGGTCATCCTCGATGATCATGTGTTTGAATGGCTGACCAGCGACCCCTACCTGGTCAAGCTGGACCTCATCAACAACCTTCGGCGACATTCGAGTGGTTGTGCCGTCTTCCAGAAGACGTGGAAGCGGGCCGATGGCAGCTACAAGACCGAGACGATCTACCTGCACAAGCTGATCGCCGAGAAGTACCTGGCCGACCAGCGCACTGCCGAGAAAAAGCTGGTGGGCGCCAAGAACGGCAACAAGCTCGACTGTCGGCTCGAAAACCTCGAGTACCGCTCGCGCGCCACGGCCAGCCGCAAGCGCCGCACGACCTCGCGCACGGGCTACACGGGCGTTTACCGCGAAGGACGCCGCTATCGGGCCGTGATCTCGGCCAACGGCAAATCGATGCACCTCGGCATGTTCGACACCCCGGAAGAGGCCGCACTGGAGTACAACAGAAAGTCGCGCGAGCTGTTCGGCGACGAGGGCAAGCTCAACGTCATCAGACGGGAAAGGCCGGATGGAACAATCGAAGAAATAACCTGAACGCCCCAACGTTCAGGAGGAAAGGGACGCACCACGTGGCGTCCGTGCCAACCGCAGCGGGCTGTCCACTGCGGTTTTTCGTTTCTTTGAGCCGCCGTGACGTTGTCGATCTTTCCATCGTCAGGCGCAACTTTTTCTCATCAGGTCCAGCACATGAAGATCCTGGTCATACAAACCGCATTCATCGGCGATGTGATCCTGGCCACCGCCCTGCTCGAGAAGCTGCACCGCAGACTGCCCCATGCCCGGATCGACGTGGTGGTGCGCAAGGGCAACGAGGCGCTGTTCAGCGGGCACCCCTACGTGCAAAAAGTGCACGTGTGGAACAAAAAACAGGACAAGACGCTGAACCTGCTCAAGCTGGGCATCCGCCTCCGCAGGGAGCGGTACGACTGGGTCATCAACCTGCAACGGTTTTTCTCTACGGGCCTGCTCACCCTGATGAGCTTGGCACCCAATCGGGCCGGCTTCTACAAGAATCCCCTTTCGGGCTGGTTCACCCATCCTGCGCCGCACCGCATCGGCACCCCCGAGGCCCCGGTGCACGAGGTGGAACGCAACTGCCTGTTGGCCGACCCATTGGCCGGGCCGGGTGTCTTCCGCCCGCGGCTCTACCCCACCCAAGAGCATTTTGCGAAAGCGAAGAGAGAGAAGCCCTACGTCTGCATTGCACCCACTTCGGTCTGGCATACCAAACAATGGCCCGCAGAAAAGTGGATCCGCCTGATCAACAAGCTGCCACTCGACTGGCAGGTGATCCTGCTGGGCGGCCCTGCCGACCTGAACGCCTGCGAACACATCCGCCAGGCCAGCACCCACCCCGACGTGGAAAACGCTGCAGGCAAGTACGACCTGCTCGGATCGGCGGCCCTGATGAAGGGCGCACAGGTCAATTACGTGAACGACTCGGCGCCCATGCATCTGGCTTCGGCAGTGAATGCACCCGTGGTTGCCATATATTGCAGCACGGTGCCCTGGTTCGGCTTTGGCCCCCTTTCGGAAAAATCGGCCATCGCAGAGACGACCGAGGCGTTGTCGTGCCGCCCCTGCGGCCTGCACGGCAAACGCCACTGCCCGGAAGGGCACTTCCGATGTGCAGACATCGAAATCGAAAGCTTGCTGCCCGAACACATCCGCTGGGCACCGCCCGATTGGAAGTGGTTCCCTAATTTTTCGGCATGATGTTTTGGGCTCGCATCTACAATCACCCTTGAAAACAGCCATCCTATGAAACTCCAAACAGTGCTGTCTCTGGTACTCGTACTCCTGTGCGTGCAGGCAGGTTGGTCGCAACGCGGACTGCGCAAGGCCAACAAGCAATACGAGCTGAAAGCTTTTGCGCTGGCAGCGAAATCGTATGAAGATGTGTTGCAACGCAGCCCCAACGCCGTGGAAGCCATGTACAAACTGGCCGACACCTATCGCCACCTCAACCGCATGGAGGAGGCAGCCACCTGGTACGAGCGCGCCGTCCAGTACAAGGACATCCCGCCCAACGTCTATCTCGAATACGGGCACGTGCTCAAGGCGCTGGGCCGCTTCAACGAGGCCCGTACCTGGTATCTCAAATACAGCACCGTCGATCCGGTGTGGGCCAACCAGATGGCCGAGAGCTGCCGCTACGCCATGGAGCACCAGAACGACCCGCCGCGCTTCCAGGTGGTGCCCGAAACGATCAATTCCCCACAATCGGATTTTGGTCCCAGCATGCTCAACCGCCAGCAGGTGGTCTTCGGCTCGGGCCGCCACGACATCAAACCCCAAGGGGTGAGCACCCGCGAGCTGGTCAAGAAGAGCAACATGCTGTTCCGCGCCAGCCGCGACGATCGCGGATTCCTCTCCAGCCCGGCCATTTACCACCGCGACCCCGAGAATCACTTCAACGAAGCGCCCGCTGCCTTCTCGCCTGACGGCCGCACGGTAGTCTTCACGAAAAACAACTTCGTCAACGGCACCCGACAAATACCCTCAGCAGGCATCGAGCTGTCGCTGTTCGTGGCTACCGTGGCTGCCGATGGTGCCTGGACGGGCGTGCACCCCTTCCCGCACAACATGGCCGGCTATTCGACCGGCTATGCCGCCTTTTCAGAGGACGGACGCATGCTCTATTTCGCCTCCGACCGGCCGGGCGGGTTCGGCGGATTCGACCTGTACGTCTCGGTCCGGGAAGGCAATAGCTGGTCGGCACCGGAAAACCTGGGGCCGGTAGTGAATTCGCCGGGCAACGAGATCACGCCTTTCGTCGTGGGCAATACCCTGTATTTCGCTTCCGACTGGCATGCCGGCTTCGGTGGGTTCGACCTGTTCAAGTCCGAGCAGACGTCGCGTGGCTTCACCACGCTGATCAACCTGGGGCCCGGCGTCAACTCCACCTACGACGACTACGGCTTCGTCTTCGACCCCATCCTGAATCTGGGCTACCTGACCTCGAACCGTCCGGGTGGCGAGGGCGCCGAAGACATTTACCGCGTCAGCCAGGCGGGCGAGCTGTTCAGCTTCCGCGTGCTCGATGCCGCCACGCGCGCCCCCATAGCAGGGGCCAAACTCGACTTTACGGCCTGCGGGCAGGGCGTCTATCGCACCGATGCCAACGGCATGTACAGCTTCCAGCTGCTCGAGCCGCTGCGCTGTCAGGTGATCGTTGAGCAACAAGGGTACGCCCCCGCCACGCTGGACTTCAACAGCTCCTTGCCCGGCAGGGATCGCGTCATCGAAATCCTGCTGGCCAACAACCAGAACCTGTACGTGGGCCGCGTGCTGGACGAACGCACGGGCCAGCCCCTTGCCGGCGTCAAAGTGCGCGCCACGCACATGCGCAGCCAGCAGTTCCAGGAAGTGAGCTCGCAGGCCGATGGGTCCTACCAGCTGGCGCTGCAGCCCAACGCCAGCTACATCATCCGCTACTCGGCTGCCGGCTACCGCGAGGTGAACCGCACCGTACACACGGGCGACGGCACCGACAAATCCATCCTGGGCATCGTCAGCCTGCCGCCCGCCACGGCCCCGCCCGGCGCCGGCACGGTGCCACCCACGACGCCGCCCGCCACCACGCCCGCGCGACCGAGCACGGGCTGGGCCATCCAGCTGGCCGCCGTCTCGGCGAGCAAAACGCCCAATCTGAAGCCTTATGAAGACAAGCTGGGCACGCTCGGCCCCATCTACACCACCGTAGAGCGCGGCATGAAGAAAGTGCGGCTGGGTCCCTTCGAGCTGCGCACCGATGCGGAAGCTGCACTGGCCATCGTGAAAGCCCGCGGCTTCAGGGAAGCCTTCATCGTACAGGAATCGGGCGCCACGGCTGCAGGCCCCGGCACGAGCACGCCTGCCACGGCCCCGGGCCAGATCAGCCGCCCCGGCGCAGGCCCCTACAAGGTGCAGGTGGGCGCCTTCAGCTCGATGCGCTTTTTCGACGAGTCGAAATTGCTCGACCTCGGCATCATCGAGAAGCGCCCCAAAGGAAACCTCACGGTGGTGCTGCTTTCCGGCTTCGAGGATCTGGAAGATGCGCGCGCCGCGGCACGCAAGGCCGAAGCACGCGGCTTCAAGGGCGCCTTCGTCGTGCAGGAAATCAATGGCGAGCTCGTCAAGGTGAAATGACGGGATCCGTCCCTGCGAAAAAGGGATGGGGGTGCAGGAACGATCCTGCACCCCCATTTTTTTGGCGAAAGCCGAAGCTGACCGGACGCCACAGCAGCCGGCAGGGCCGGTGTCGCCCCTCAGCGCTTCATGTCCGCCCTGCGATTCATCTCCTTGACGATCAGGGCAAGCTCGCGGCTCATGTCGCCCGTCACGCTGGTGTTTTCCTGGGCGCGCCGGATCAGGTAGGGGATCACGTCGCGCACGGCGCCGTAGGGCACGTATTTGGCCACGTTGAAGCCTGCCTTGGCCAGGTTGAACGTGATGTGGTCGCTCATGCCGTAGAGCTGGCAGAAGTTGAGGTGTGCATGGCGGCGCGGCAGGTTCTTGCGCACGATGAGCTCGGCTTGCAGGCGCGCACTGCGCGCATTGTGCGACGCATTGACGCTGGCAATCTCCTCGTAGTGCTCCACGCAGTAGGCGATGCCCGTGTCGTAGGCGCGGTCGGTGGCCTCCTTGGTGGGATGGATGGGGTCGGGATAGCCCATTTCGGCGGCCCGCTCGCGCTCTTTCTCCATGTAGGCGCCGCGCACCAGCTTGGCGCCCAGCATCCAGCCCTCCTTGCGGGCCCGCTCGTGCGAGGCGATCAGGTAGTCGAGGCGGTCGCGCCGGTACATCTGGAAGGTGTTGTACACCACCACCTTGCCCTTGTTGTAGCGGGCCATCATCTCGTTCACCAGCTCATCGATGGGATCCTGGATCCAGCTCTCCTCGGCATCGATGAACACCTTGACGCCCAGGCGGTCGGCGGCGTGGCAGATGGCATCCACGCGCTTGCGCACGTTTTGCCACTCCTCTTCCTCGGCCGGCGTCAGCTGTTTGCCGGCCTGAATATCGGCCAGCAGCTGGAAGCGGGCCATGCCCGTGAGCTTGGTGCTGACGACCGGCACGCTCTCCTGCCGGGCGGCAAACTCGAGTGCCCGCAGGTTTTCGTTCATAGTGTGGTTGAAGTCCTCTTCCGTCTCCTTGCCTTCCACGCCGTAGTCGAGCACCGAATAGACACCGTATTGCCAGAGCTTCTCGATGGTGGGGATGCACTCGCGCAGTGTGCGCCCCCCGACGAACTGCGGGAACACCGTTTTCAGGATCAGCTTCTCGACGAAAGACAGCCGCATGCGGATGCCCCACAGCGCCAGCGCCGAGCCGATTTTCACGAGCCAGGGATAGTTCATCATCCGGAAGAGGTAGTAGGCCTTGCGCAGCTCTTCATCCGACTTCGATTCGAAGGCAATGGACGTGTCGCTCAGGTCCACCACGGGCGGCTGCTCTTCGGCATAAACTTCCCGAATCAGTTTGTCCAGCTTTTCGAGATACTCGGGTACCGGTTTGCCAAGTTGTTCCATACGACTTTGGTTTTATTTGGCTGGTGCTCGTCGCACCGGATGAAATCGCTCCCAGATGGCCCACGACCGCTCGGCCTGCAAGTAAAGCATTTCGAGGCCGTTTTTCACGCGGGCTCCCCTTTTTTCGGCCTCCTGCAGCAGGCGCGTCCGCTCCGGATTGTACACCAGGTCATACACCAGATGGCTTTCGCCAAATGCCTCTACGGGCACGGGTGGCAGCGCATCGGTGTGGGGGGCCATGCCCACGGGTGTGGTGTTGACGACCAGGCGATGCCGGGCCAGCAAGACAGGGGTGAGCTGTGCGTAGGTGAGGTCGCCCTTCTGCGGGCTGCGCGACACCATCCGGTACCCGATGCCCAGCTTCCGCAAAACGAAGGCCACGGCCTTGGCTGCGCCGCCGGTGCCCAGCACCAGCGCCTGCAGCGCGCGCACGTCCCCCACGCCCGCTTCGGCCAGCCAGCGCATCAGCGACTGCTCGAAGCCGTACACGTCGGTGTTGAATGCCAGCAGCCGCTCCGGCAGGACGACGATCGTGTTGGCAGCTCCGAGCTGGCGCACGGCCTCTTCGCCCGCTTCCGCGAAACGCAGCACCGCCTCCTTGTGCGGTATGGTCACGTTGAGGCCGCGCAAGTCGGGATGCGCCTCCAGCAGGGCGGGCAGCTGCGCGATGTCGGGCAAGGGGAAAAGCTCATAGGCACAGTGCGGCAGCCCCTCCCGTTCGAACTTGCGGGCGAAGTAACGCCCCGAGAAGGAATGGCCCAGCGGGTATCCGATCAATCCGTACCGGTGCGTCACGCGTGTCATGCGTCTGCCGTCGTTTGCCGTTGCCCCATCCGCTCGAACAGCCAGACGAGGCCAAAGCCCAGGATCATGCATGCCACCACGGCCAGCACCTGCGGGTCGCCCTCGTATTGGGTGGGCCAGATGCTGCGCTCGAGGAAGGGCACCAGCTCGCCCTTGCTGTTTTCGCGCCACGACAACACCTCTTTCCACGGCCACAGCTTGTTCAGCGAGCCGATCATGAAGCCCGTGAGCACTGCCATGGTGGTGTCGTGGTAGTGCCTGAACAGCCAGGACAGTACGCGTGAGAAGGTGAGCAAGCCGATCAGGGCGCCTGCGGCGAAAAATGCGAGGATGCGCAGGCTGTCCGGGTCGAGTGTGGTGAGCGCGTGCTTCACTGCCGGGATCACGGTGGTGTACATCCCAAGCAGGAGCAACATGAAACTGCCGCTGATGCCCGGCAACATGAGTGCCGAGATGGCGATGAAGCCGCACAAAAATATGAACCATCCGGCATCGATGCCCTGGGCCGGCGTGGCCACCGTGATGTAGTACGACAGCGCCGTGCCGCCCACGATGGCTGCGATCTGGGGCCACCCCCAATGCGACACGTAGCTGGCCACATGGCGCACCGAGGCCACGATCAGCCCGAAAAAGAAGGCCCACAGCAGCAGCGGATAGTGCTCGAGCAGGTGGGTGACGCCAAACACGCCGGCCACCAGCCCCAGCGCCATGCCCAACAGCAGGAACAGGAGGAAGGGGCCGTCCACGTGGCGCCAGGCTGCCAGCCACTGCTTCTGGCGCAGCAGCCGCACCAGCTCGACGTCGAAAGAGCGGATGGCGAAAATCAGTCGTTCATAGATGCCCGTGATGAAAGCGATGGTGCCTCCCGACACGCCGGGAATCACCTCTGCCACGCCCATGGCGGCGCCCCGCCACAACAGGCCCAGTCGGTCGACGGGCTTTTCAGCTTCGTGGTTCATGCAGCTCGTTTTTTTGCGGAAGCACGGACAGGGGTCCGGCCCTTGCGTTTGGTGGCGCAATGATACGCAACGACCCGCTCATTGCTTGCGCAAAGGATGCCCTGTATCCGGGGGGAGGGAATCCAGTTCGGGCAGCGCCGGCACGTCGACCTGCCACCCCAGGTTGGGCTGGCCCGCCTCGAGCCAGGCGGTGTACCAGATGTCACCCACGGCTTCGATGGCGCGCCGCATCTGCCGTTCCACCATGCCGCCCAGCGCCTGGTGGTACGCTTCCGCAAATTCGCGGCAGCGCACCTGTATGGGCTGGCCGTTGCGCAGCTCGGTGCACCACACCTTCTCCCTGGGCAGCGAGTCGCGCACGCGCCGTTCGGCACCGAGCACCTTGGGCACCAGCAGGTGGCTGTCGAGGATCAGGTGCCAGAAGTAGTCGAGCGGGTCGGGCACGGCTTCGGCCTGCCCCGTGAAGAAGTCGTATTGCGCTTCCGCAAAAAGCTCGGGCAGGCGGCTTTCCCAGAAGGCGTGGATGCCCTTCTGGTCGGTAAGCTGGCCGTCGTAGTTTTCGGTGGTGTGCAGGGGCACGCAGGCATCGGCCAGGTAGTGCCCGATGTCGGACGCATAGCGCAGGATCAGGGCCTCGTCTTTTTTGGCGAAAGCCGAAACCAGCTTGCGGTAGGTGTCTTCGAGGGCCCAGGGCAGGATGCCGTAAGGGGTCAGATGGTCGGTCACCCAGGCGTCCTCCACCTCGAGGCGGATGCCCTGCTGCCCGAGGAAGGCGATGAGGCTGTCGCGCGGCACCACCCAGCGCGCCTCGTAGTACTGCGGCAGGATCCAGCGCACGAAGCGCTCGCGCCACGCTTTTTGCGAAAGCACGGCAAAAGAGCTGTCGGGCAGGCGGAAGAGGAAGGAATCCTGGCCGGGCACGCAGGTGCCGGCGGGGATGCACACCAGCGTGTCGCCCGAAGGCAGGCGCAGCTCCCAGCTCGCAAACTTGAAAAGCGCATCGACGCGGCGGCGGGGCACCTCGTGGAAGGGCCACTGGCCGAAGTGATCGAGGTCGATGTAATGGCGCACGGCCTCATGGGGCGAGGCGTGGCGCCGCATGTCGGGATCGACGGCGTGCTCGGTCACGTAGTCGATATGCGTTTTGAAAAAGCCGATCAGCGGCACGGGCAGCGTGAACACCGCCTGCCGGTTGATGAGGCGATGGCCGAAAAAGCCCCAGGGCTTCATGGCCAGCACCAGCAGGCACAGCCCTGCCAGGCTAACTATCCGGCGCGTCGGGGAAGAAGAAATCATAGGCCCAGAGAATTTTGGCGATGAGGCGGTGCTGCACGATCATGAAATCCCCTTCGGGGCGGATGTCGGCGTGGTACTTTTCCACCACGGGCAGGTCCTGGTCGCTGACGAACCGCTGGATGGGCCAGAGGGTGACCACCTTTTCGCGGGCGTCGTCGCGCACGGTGATTTGTGCAAACGGCAATATCTGGCGGATGCTGTCGCGCCCGTCCCACTCGTTGAGGAAAGTCTCGCCATACACCTGGCGGAAGCCGGCGAGGAAGGTGCGGATCTCCTTCTCATCGGGCGGGCCCGGCCGGCGTGGCGTGGTGGGATACAAGGGGTCGAGGGCCCAGCGGCTGCCCTCGCGCTTCAACTCGAACGACTTGCTGCGCTGCTTCGGGTAATCGATCGACACGTACTCGATCCGGTCGGGGTCGAAAGCCAGGACGGTCTTGTCGCGCCAGCGATCGAGCTTGAAGATGTCGTAGCGCCCGCGCACGCTGCCGCCCAGGCCGGGCAGCTCCATCACGTAGGGTTGCTCGGCACCTTCCATGATCATGTAGGTGCCGCGCTCGTCGGGCGGCGCCCCGCCCACGTACCAGGTCTTCATCAGTTGGCCGTTGCGGTCGAAGACCTGCACCTTGATACTGCGCGTGGCCAGGTCCTTGACGATGTGGTCGAGGGCAGCCCGCGGCGGGATGTACTTGAGGCGGATGCCGCTCATGGCCTCGAGCAGGTTTTCCACCACGTTGGGGTTGGCCTTGTAGTAGGTGCCCCCGTCGATGGCATTGGTGACGTACCAGTCCTTGCCCCGACGCTCGAGGGTGATGACCGCCCCGTCGGTCTTGCGCACCATGAACACCTTGCCGATCGAGGCGGTATTTTCAATGGCGAAGTCGCGGTCCCAAGAGTTTTTCTTTGAGGCGGCCCCACCCAGTGGCCCGCACTGGTACAACCAGGTGAGCACGGCCAGCACGGCCACCGCAGCGCCAAGCAATTTGAGGTTTCTGTTCATCCGTTCCCTGGTTTTTGTGGGTTGTTTAGTCGTTACGAAGTGGTTTGGGA
>CAYNYN010000003.1:35901-37615 GCA_964401445.1 uncultured Saprospiraceae bacterium
GGGGTGCCTGCCCACATCACGCACGCGCGTACTTCCTGCGCCGCCACCAGTTCCAGCCGATGCCGAACGCGATGAGGAAGACGAGGGGCGCCACCAGGTTGAGCAGCTGCCACTTGAGGCGCTCCTCCTGGGCGCGTACCGTGTCGAGCAGCCGCAGCTTCACGTCCTTGGCACGGGCGGCGATCACGCCGTCAGGGTCCTGCAGGTACTCGATGGCATTGAGCAGGAAGTCGCGGTTGGCAAACTGGTACCGCATGAAGCGATTGTAGCCCAGCGGCATGATGGTGCCATCGGGGTTGACGGGGTTGCGTGCGATGTCGCCATCCGACACCACGAGCATGCGGGTGGGCTCGCTGCGCGCCTTGAAGGGGCGCCCCATCTCTTCGAGGCCGGCCCGCATCTGATCGGTGATGCGGTGCTCGTACAGCGACGGAAACTCGCCTTCGAGCAACATGGCCACGGGGTAAGGCCCCTTGCTGAATTTTTCGGGATCGGGTTCGTAGTGCAAAATGTCGAAGTTGAGCCGCACCGGCGAATACTGCACGCGGCTGTAGGGCGACGAATGCAGCAGCACCGTGCGCTTCACCGGCGTCTTGATGCGCACGGTGGTGTCGATGGTGCTGGGAAACTCGAGGTACACGCCATCGAGCCCCTTGGTGACGGGATGATCGAGGTCGGGCGTGACGATGGGGAAATAGTACCACTTGAACAGATCGATCTGCGGCTGGCCGCCCTGCATGCCCACCACCTGCGGAATGACGCCACACTGCAGGTCGAGCAGCAGGTTGGGCTCGATGCGGATGCCGTACTTGAAGAGCAGATCCTCGAGGTTGAGGTCGTAGTCGAAAGGCACGAAGGCCTCCCTGCCCCGCAGGCTGTCGAGCGCGGCATTGAGCCGGTCGATCAGCCAGATGACCTTGCCGCCCCGCATAACGTACTGGTCGATCTTGAACTTGTCTTTCTCGCTGAAGGGGCCGCGTGGCCGCGCCACGATGAGCACGGCCACCTCGTCGGGGATGTAGCCGGCGCTGTCGAGCACGAAGGTGCCCACGTTGTAGTATTCGGCCAGGTGGTTGACCAGGTCCTTGCGTTCCAGCTCGTTCAGCTCGCCATGGCCCACCGTGAAGGCGATGTAGGGCTTGGTGCCCTTCATCAGCTTGGAAATGGCGTTGGCGAACTTGTATTCGAGCAGGGCAATCGAATTGTTGAGCACCACGTGCGGGTTCTGCATGCCCTGGCTCTCGAGCAGGTTCACGTAGGCCTCGCGGCCCTTGTAGTAGACGATGGCCCAGGGATAGATCAGCTTTTCCTCGGTGCCTTCGGTGTCCTTGAGCCGCAGGTTGGTGGGGTTGATGCCCAGCTCCGACAGCTCCTTGCGGCGCCGGTTCACCTCCTCGGCCGTGCCCTCGTTGGGATCCTCGAACTCGAACTCGATCCAGGGCGAATAGCCGCGGAAGTCCTGCAACAGCTCGCGCGTGGCGCGCTGCAGCCGCTTGAAGCCGGCGGGAAACTCGCCTTCGAGCAGCACGCGCACGTACACCACGTCGTCTACCGACCGCAGCAACTCGCGCGTGGGCGGGGTCAGCGTGAAGCGCTTTTCCTCCGTCAGGTCGAGCTGCGCGAAAAAGGCATTGCCCAGCACGTTGAGCAGCACCAGGGCGACCGTAAACAGCGCCATCTGCAGCAGGCTCGCATCGCGTCTGGACAATTTCTT
>CAYNYN010000004.1:0-14580 GCA_964401445.1 uncultured Saprospiraceae bacterium
CAGGCATTCTAACCAGCTGAACTACCGGACCGTGATGTCAAAGTGGTTGATTTTCAAAGTAAAATCGAAAAACCACTTTCTTCGTATTCAATTTTCGTCACCTCTTTTGGCGACAGCGAGTGCAAAGGTATGTGGGCAGATTTTTTCTTGCAATACCCTAATGCGAAAAAATGCAAAAAAGTTGAGGATTTCCCTTCCCCATCTGAGGTATTGCTAATTTTGCGCACCCGGATGGCAGGTGAGTAATTGTTGATAGTCATTTTTTTGTGCAAACATCCGGTTGAAAGTACCGTCTCTATGGTCTTTTTGGAGTTCGAAAAACCGCTGGAGCAGCTCTACGAACAGCTCGAGAAAATCAAGCAGGTGGGTGAACAGAGCGACATCGACGTGTCGCCCATGGTGAAGGAGCTCGAGAAGCGCATCAAGAAGACGCGCAAGGAGATCTATTCCAACCTTACGGGCTGGCAAAAAGTCCAGTTGTCGCGTCATCCCGAGCGGCCCTATACGCTCTATTATGTGGAGCAGATTTTCAAGGACTTCATCGAGCTGCATGGCGACCGCCTGATTGGCGATGACAAGGCCATCGTGGGCGGCATTGCCAACTTCAATGGCCAGACGGTGGTCGTGGTCGGCCACCAGAAAGGGGTGAATACGAAGATGCGTCAGTATCGCAACTTCGGCATGGCCAACCCGGAAGGCTATCGCAAAGCCCTGCGACTGATGAAGATGGCCGAGCGCTTCGGGTTCCCGGTCTTTTCGTTCGTCGATACGCCTGGGGCCTATCCCGGCATCGAGGCGGAAGAGCGCGGGCAAGCCGAGGCCATCGCCCGCAATATGTTCGAGATGGCGCAGCTCAAAGTGCCCATCATCGTTACGGTCATTGGCGAGGGGGCCTCAGGGGGTGCTATCGGTATCGGTCTGGGCGACAGGGTGTACATGTTGGAGAATACGTGGTACTCCGTGATCTCGCCCGAGTCGTGCTCCTCTATCTTGTGGCGCAGCTGGGACTACAAGGAGCAGGCTGCCGAAGCCCTGAAGCTCACTGCCGACGACATGTATCGGTTTGGATTGATCGATGGTATCATCAAGGAGCCGGTAGGTGGGGCGCATGCTGCACCCGAAGAGATGGCGCGGATACTCAAGCGCCACCTGAAGCAGACGCTTGCTGAGCTGCAGGAGATTCCCGTGAAGGAGTTGGTCAAGCAGCGCATCGCCAAATATCGGCGCATGGGTGCCTGGGAGGAGTTGCCCGAGAAAGGGAGTGCCGAGGAAGGCAAGAAAAAAAGTAAATGATGACCCGTGGTGCTTCGTGCACGCCGTAAACCGATCGTAAAAATGGAGTGGTGGCGTCAGATCAGAACATGGTTCTTTGCACGTGCATTGCAAAGCGCGCGCAGTAAAGAGACGCCACGACGGGCCGTGGCCTGGAGCGAGGTGCAGCAGGTGGGGATTTTGGTGGATGCCGATCGGCCCGACATGCACGCCGCCGCACAAAAGTGGATACGGGCGCTGGAGCAGGCCGGCAAGCAGGTACTCGTGCTCGAGTGTACGCACGCAAAAGTGCCGAAGGGCGAGGAACCGCTTGCTACGCGGCTGTATCGCAACGAGCTCAACTGGTATGGCCGGCCATTGGCTGCCAAAGCACATGATTTCGCCGAAGCGAAGACGGACCTGCTGGTCGTTTTTGCCGAAAGGCTGACCGAGCCCATGCGGTGGATGAGCTCGCTGAGCAAGAGCGCCTGTCGGGCAGGGATGGACGGGGATGCAACGGATTGCCTGGATCTCATCGTCGAGGTCAGGCAAGGGCAGGTGCAGCGCTTCGCAGGGGAGCTGGAGCGCATCCTGCGGCTCAACGAGCAGATGCAGGAGCCCGTGTCGGGTGCCTGAGCTCGTCGGCTCCGTTTCACACAAAAACACAATGCCATGAGACTCGAAGGGACCGGTGTAGCGCTGGTGACGCCTTTTCGTGGTGAAGCAGTGGATTTCGATGCGTTACGTCGCCTGGTCGAACACGTGATCGAAGGGGGCGTGGACTTCATCGTTTCCTTGGGCACGACCGGCGAAGCCGTCACCCAGACACCCACCGAATGCCGGGCGGTCATCGATTGCACGCTCGAGCAGGTGAATGGCCGGGTGCCGGTCGTGGTAGGCATGTTTGGCGGCAACAATACTGCGGCGCTGGTTCGGCGTTTTCGCGAATTCGACTTCGATGGGCTGGCGGCTGTCATGTCGAGTGCGCCGTCTTATCTGCGCCCCAACCAGCAGGGACTGTATGAGCACTACTTGCGCGTGGCCGACGCCAGCCCCCTGCCCATCATCATCTACAATGTGCCCGCACGCACCGGCGTCAATGTGCATCCCGAGACGGTGCTGCGCCTGGCGGAGGCCAACCCCAGGTTCGTTGCGGTAAAGGAGGCTGCGGGCAGTGTGCCGCAGGTGATGACGCTGGCCAAACACGCGCCCGAGCATTTCTCCATACTGGCGGGCGACGACTTGCTGACGCTGCCGATGATCGCTTCGGGGGCCGTGGGTGCCATCTCGGTCATCGCCAATGCCTTTCCCGGCCCGTTTTCCCGGATGGTGGCAGCGGCCCGTGAGGGGCGCCTCGATGAGGCGCGTCGCTGGAATCATGCCATGCTCGAGGTACATCCCCTGCTGTACGAAGAGGGCAACCCTGCAGGCATCAAGGCCGTGCTCGAACAAATGGGGCTGTGTGGCCGGGCCGTGCGCTTGCCGCTGACGGCTGCATCCGACGGCCTGGTGACGCGCTTGCGCCAGGCCATCTCGGCAGAGCCGTTGCTTCGCGACGCACTCACCCAGCCCGCCTGATTTTCTTTTACTCATGAGGCCCGAATCGGGATGAGGGTCGGCAGACCCGTCATTTGTGGCATCTTTGCCTCTCATTTTTGGCGCAAGCCAGTCAATGGAAAATCGATGGGAAGAAAAAGGAGGCAAAAGCCATTGTTGGAGCACATCACCGTCACGGGTATCGCCGACAAGGGTAGAGCCGTGGGGCGCGCTCCCGACGGGCGCGTGGTGTTCGTGGAGAAGGCCGTGCCGGGCGACGTGGTGGATGTGCAGGTGACCAAAAAACGCAAGGATTACTACCTGGGCTATGCCACCCGTTGGCATGCCTGGTCGCCCGACCGGGTGGAGCCGTTCTGTGCCCATTTTGGTCTGTGTGGAGGGTGCAAGTGGCAAAACCTTGCCTACGAGGCGCAGTTGCGCCACAAGCAGCAGGTGGTGCAGCAGGCCATCGAGCGGATCGGCAAGGTGCAGCCCCGTGAGTTTCTGCCTATCATCGGTGCCGATAGCGATCGCTACTACCGCAACAAACTGGAATATTCCTTTTCTGCGCGTCGATGGCTGACGCGGGAAGAGATCGCCTCGGGGGTGTCGAACGAGGAGCCGGTGGCGGGCTTCCATGCGCCGGGCTCGTTCGACAAGGTGATCGACATCGAACATTGTCACCTGCAGCCCGAGCCAAGCAATGCCCTGCGGCTGGCCGTCAAGGAAATCGCCCTGAAGCTCGGCAAGCCGTTCTACGACATGCAGACGCACCGCGGCTTCCTGCGCAACATGGTGGTGCGCACCTCATCGCTCGGCCAGGTGATGGTCATCATCGCTTTTGGCGAAGCCGATATGGACAGCATCCAGGCCTTGCTGGACGAGCTCATCGGGCGCTTTCCCGAGCTGACGAGCCTGTACTATTGCATCAACACCAAGCAGAACGACTTCCTGCTCGACCTCGACATGGTGTGCTACCACGGCGAGCCGTTCATCGAAGAGCAGCTCGGCCACGTGCGCTTTGCCATCGGCCCCAAGTCGTTTTTTCAGACCAACACCGGGCAGGCCAAAAAGCTGTACGACACGGCAGCGGCGTTTGCCGGCCTTACGGGTACGGAAATGGTGTATGATCTCTACACGGGCCTGGGCAGCATCGCGCTCTACGTGGCCCACGCGGCGCGGCACGTGGTGGGCATAGAGGAGGTGGCAGCCGCCATCGAGGACGCCAAGGCCAACGCCCGTCGCAATGCCATTGACAACTGCACCTTTTACGCCGGCGACGTGAAGGACTACCTCTCGCCCGATTTTGCCAGGGAACATGGCATGCCCGACGTGGTCATCACCGACCCGCCGCGTGCGGGCATGCACAAGGATGTGGTCGAGACGCTGCTGCAGCTACGTGCGCCGCGCATCGTGTACGTGAGCTGCAATCCCGCCACGCAGGCGCGCGACATCCACCTCCTTTCGGAAGCCTACGAGCTCACCAGGCTGCAGCCCGTCGACATGTTTCCACACACGCACCATATCGAGAGCGTGGCCCAGCTCGACCTGCGCCGGTGAGCAGGGGGGCACGTCCTATTTGGTGCGCTTGTTGCGCGCGCTGCGCGACTTGCGCGTACGCGATTTGGACGTGCTCGTCTTGGTGGCCTGGGCGCCGTCGGATGCAGGGGCTTGCTTCGTGGAGGCGCCGGATGAGGATTTTTTCTTGCGCGTGCTGCTGCGTCGGCTCGTGGCGCCGTTGCTCTTGCTTTTGGTGGTGCGCTGCGCGCGCTGCTTCTTCGTCGCTTCCGAAAACAGGCTGGCATCCGACAGCTCCTCGTCCTCCTCGGCCAGCACCATCTCGATCTGGCGGCGGGCAGGGTCGGCATCGATCACTTTTACGCGCAGCACGTCGCCCATCTTGATGAGGCGGCCCGTGCGCGTGCCTTTGGCGCGCAGGCGGCCCGGCTCCACTTCGAAGGGTTCGTCCATGGTGCTGAAGCGCACCATGCCTTCACACAGGTTCTCTTTGAGCTGTACGAAGAAACCCGAGTCGATGATGCCCGAGACGACGCCCTCGAATACCTCGCCAAGGTGGTTTTCGATGTATTCAACCTGCTTGTACTTCACGCTTTCGCGTTCGGCATCCATGGCGCGACGCTCCATGGCCGAGATGTGGCGGCATTTGGCCTCGAGCTTGTCCTTGTCCACGCGCAGTGTCTTGTCGCCCAGGTTTTCCTCCAGAATGCGGTGCACCAGCACGTCGGCATAGCGGCGGATGGGCGAGGTGAAGTGCGTGTAGTACTTGAAGCCGAGCCCGTAGTGGCCGATGTTGTTGGTGGTGTAGATGGCTTTGGCCATGGTGCGGATGGCGATGGGCTCGAGGATGCGCAGGATCTCGTTCTTTTCGGCTTCTTCGGCCAGGCGGTTGTACGATTTGGCGATGGCCTGGGGCGAGCTGGTGTCGATCTCGAAGCCCAGTTCCTTGGCAAAGCGCGCAAACTCCTCCACCTTGACGGGGTCGGGCTCGTCGTGAACGCGATAGACGAAGGGGATCTCCTGGCTGTCTTTGCCTTTCTCGTGGATGTAGGTAGCCACTTCGCGGTTGGCCAGCAGCATGAAATCTTCGACCAGCATGTGAGCGTCCTTGCGCTCCTTGACGTACACCTCGATGGGCACGCCGTGCTCGTCGAGGCGGAAGCGCACCTCTTCGGTTTCGAAGTTGATCGACCCGTTGCGGAAGCGGCGGGCACGCAGCTTTTTGGCCAGCCGGTTCAGCTCGAGCAGCTCTTCGGCGAATTCGCCTTCTTTCTTTTCGAGGATCTCCTGCGCTTCGTTGTAGGTGAAGCGCCGGTCGGAGTGGATGATCGTCTTGCCGAACCAGCGGCTCACGATGCGGTCGCGCCGGTCGAACTCGAACACGGCCGAGAAGGTCAGCTTGTCTTCGTGGGGGCGCAGCGAGCACAGCTCGTTGGACAGCTTCTCGGGCAGCATGGGCAGTACGCGGTCCACCAGGTAGACCGAGGTGGAACGCTTGTAGGCTTCCTGGTCGAGCTGGCTGTTCTCCTTGACGTAATGGGTCACGTCGGCGATGTGGATGCCGATCTCGAGATGGCCGTTGGGCAGTCGCCGGATCGACAGGGCGTCGTCGAAGTCCTTGGCATCGTCGGGGTCGATGGTGAAGGTCGTCACGTCGCGCATGTCGCGCCGACGGTGGATTTCCTGCAGGTCGATGTGGGTGGACAGGTCGTTGGCTTCCTGCTGCACCTCGGGCGGGAAGGACAGTCGGAAGCCGTTGTTGATGAGGATAGCCTTCATCTCGATGTCGTGGGTGCCGGGCTTGCCCAGCACTTCCGTCACTTCACCCACCGGGGCGTGATAGCGCCGGTCTTTCCAGCGCACGATCTTGACCACGACCTTGTCGCCATCCTCTGCGTCGCCCACCTTGTCGAGCGGCACGTAGATATCTACGTTCATGTTCATGCGGTCGGGCACGACCACGGCGATGCGTGGGCCCATGTGGATGGTACCGATGAAGTGGTCGGTGGCGCGTTCCACCACCTCGATCACCTCGCCCTCGGGGTTCTTGCGGCGCGGCACCTTCCACCAGGCCACGCGCACGCGGTCGCCATGCAGGGCGGTGTTGAGGTGGCGTGCAGGAACGTACACGTCGGTCTCGAGGCTGTCGGTCATGACGAAGGCGTCGCCCTGGCGCGTCATGTCCACGATGCCTTCACACTCCTGGCGCGAAGCCTGGTTGGCCGCACCCCGTCGGAACCGATATTTGAAGTCGCCCAGATTTTCCACCTTTTTGGCGGCGACCAGTTGTTCGAGCGCATGCAATACGCTGTCTCTGTTGTTGCCCGACTTGAGTTTGCGGGCAATTTGCTTGGGGTTGTATCGCTTGCGGGGGTTGGCGCGCATGAGTTTGAGGATGGCATGCTGCAGTTCGCGCACCGAAAGCTTGTTGTCTTTTTTCTTTTTCTTCTTTTTCATGGTATTGATTGATCGTCGATGACGCTCCTTTTGCGGGCGCCGTTGGTTCAGGTGTGGGTAGTGGCTTTCGCCAAAATGAGCCCGTGGCTCACGAGGGTTGAATGATCAGCCCGTCGGGCAACAGCTCCAGCTCGAAGGCGCGGCTGCTGGCTGCCTCGTACAGGTCGTCGTGTGCCGCGCCCTGGCCCGAGACCACGTAGATCATCCAGTCCTCTTCGATGGTGGCCACCGATTGGGTCATCACGTCGCCCTGCACGAAAGTGCCGGCCAATACCCTGCGGTCGATCAGCTCGCCCTGCTTGGTGAAGGTGGCCAGCACGTACTGGTAGTTCATCAGGCCCGCCTTCCAGTATACGACGGCATGGAAAGCGTGGGTTTCGGGAATGCGGAAGCAGGGCACGAATTCGGTCAGATCGTCATAGTCGGTCTCGATGGGATGGAGGAACTGTTCGATGGCCAGCTGATGGAACGGCTCGTTGAGCTGACTGTAGCGGTGGGCGGCATCTTCGCTCAGCGTGACGGGCAGTTTCGTTTCGGGAAAGTAGTCGAGGAATTGCTCGAAGCTCACCTGCGGCGCAGGCTTTTTTCGCTCTTTGGAGGATTTGGTCATAAACCCGGGAATTTTTGCAGCAGCACCAGAGGTAATTTTGACAAAGTCTAAACAGGGGGCTGTTGACAATTATCAGGTGCCGATGAAGGGCTAAATTTTACTTTTGCGCAGGCCTTTTACGCCCCTTGTACGGGCGCCACACGCCGCAAAGATAGGGCGCTTTGATGGTCGCTGCATATGGAACGGGAAAGCAACTGCTTCCAGTGAACACCTTTCCGGCCGTATAGTTGCGCTTTGTGTTGCCATTCAAAATACACTGACTATGGGATGGTTTTCCAGATTTCTCACCTCTTCCCTCGGGCAGAAAGTCATCATGAGCCTGACGGGGTTGTTCCTGATCATCTTTCTGGTGGTGCACCTTGCCGGCAACCTGCAATTGCTGGCCGATGACGGTGGGCGTTCTTTCAACGAGTACGCGTACTTCATGACGCACAACCCGTTGATCAAGACGATTTCCTACCTGCTCTATGCGTTCATTCTGCTGCATGCCGTCCAGGGCTGGGCGCTGTGGCGCAAAAACCGCGCTGCGCGCGGCAACCAGCGCTACGCCGTGCATCGGCTGCGCGCCGTCAACACCAATCCGCGCATTGCCAGCCGCATGGGCTGGATCGGCACCATCATCTTCGTCTTCATCGTGATCCACATGTACCAGTTCTGGTTCAAGATGAAGATCGGCGACATCGGCATGGTCACTTACGACGGCCATGAGGTGAAAGACCTTTACACCCTGGTGGCTGCCACCTATCAGGATCTCGGCTTCGTGATCTTCTACGTGGTGTGCATGGTCGTCATCGGGGCGCACCTGTGGCACGGGTTCCAGTCGGCTTTCCAGACGCTGGGCATCAACCACCCGAAATACAGCCCGCTGATCCACTTTTTGGGCAAGCTCTACTCGGTGCTGGTGCCGCTGGGCTTTGCGCTCATCCCCATCCTCTTCTTTCTGAAGCATGCCTGAGCATTCAGGTGCACTTTGTTTTTCAAAATTGAAAAACCCTCAAATCCAGGGATATGAAACAGCTTGATGGACACATACCTCCCGGGCCGCTGAAGGAAAAATGGACGACCTATCGCTCGACCATGCCGCTGGTGGCCCCCAACAACAAATTGCGTCTCGACGTCATCGTCGTGGGTACGGGTCTGGCAGGTGCGTCGGCGGCCGCCTCGCTGGCCGAGCTCGGCTACAACGTCAAGGTGTTCACCTTCCACGACAGCCCGCGCCGCGCCCACTCGATCGCCGCACAGGGCGGCATCAACGCAGCCAAGAACTACAAGAACGACGGCGACAGCGTCTGGCGCCTGTTCTACGACACCATCAAGGGCGGCGACTACCGCAGCCGCGAAGCCAACGTCTATCGCCTGGCCGAGGTCAGCGCCAACATCATCGACCAGGCCGTGGCGCAGGGCGTGCCCTTCGCCCGCGAATACGGCGGCTACCTCGACAACCGCTCTTTCGGTGGCGTACAGGTGAAGCGCACCTTCTATGCCCGTGGCCAGACGGGGCAGCAGCTCCTGCTCGGCGCCTACCAGGCGTTGTGCCGCCAGGTGGCCCTCGGCAAGGTCGAGCTGTACCACCGCCACGAGATGCTCGACGTGGTGCTGGTCGACGGCAAGGCGCGCGGCATCATCGCGCGCAACCTCATCACGGGCGAGCTGGAGCGCCACTCGGCCCATGCCGTGGTGCTCGCCACGGGCGGCTATGGCAACGTCTTCTACCTTTCGACCAACGCCATGAACTCCAACGTCACGGCCGCCTGGCGGGCCGTGCGCCGCGGCGCCTACATGGCCAACCCCTGCTTCACCCAGATCCACCCCACCTGCATCCCGCAGTCGGGTGAATACCAGTCGAAGCTGACGCTCATGTCGGAGAGCTTGCGCAACGACGGCCGCGTGTGGGTGCCCAAAAAGGTGGAAGACGCCGAAGCCATCCGCAAAGGACTCAAGACGGCCCTCGACATCCCGGAAGAGGACCGTGACTACTACCTCGAGCGCATGTATCCGGCCTTCGGCAACCTGGTGCCGCGCGACGTGGCCTCGCGTGCCGCCAAGCGCGTGTGCGACGAGGGCCGCGGTATCGTGCCCACGGGCCTGGGCGTGTTCCTCGACTTCTCCACGGCCATCGAGCGCTACGGCAAGTCGCGCGCCCACGCCATGGGCATCCACGACCCCGACGCGGATACCATCCGTCGCCTCGGCGAGCAGGTCATCGAGGAGAAGTACGGCAACCTGTTCGAGATGTACGAAAAGATCACGGGCGAGAACCCCTACAAGGTGCCCATGAAGATCTACCCCGCCGTCCACTACACCATGGGCGGCCTGTGGGTGGACTACAACCTGCAGACCAACATTCCGGGCCTGTTTGCCATCGGCGAGGCCAACTTCTCTGATCACGGCGCCAACCGCCTCGGCGCTTCGGCGCTGATGCAGGGCCTGGCCGACGGCTACTTCGTCCTGCCCTACACCATCGGCGTGTTCCTCAGCAACGAGATCCGCACGCCGCGCATCTCCACCGAGCTGCCCGAGTTCGAGCAGACGGAGAAGGAAGTGCGCGCCCGCCTCGAAGGGCTGATGCAGATCGGCGGCAGCCAGTCGGTCGAGTCGTTCCATCGCCGTCTGGGCAAGATCATGTGGGAGTATTGCGGTATGGCCCGCAATGCCGAAGGCCTGCAGAAAGGCATCCAGCTCATCCGCGAGCTGCGCGAGGAGTTTTACAAGGATGTGTACATCCCCGGCCGCATGGACGAGTTCAACCCCGAGCTGGAGAAAGCCCATCGCGTGGCCGACTTCCTCGAGCTGGGCGAGCTGATGTGCATCGACGCCCTGCACCGCAACGAGAGCTGCGGCGGCCACTTCCGCGAGGAGTACCAGACCGAAGACGGCGAGGCACTGCGCAACGACGAGGAGTACGCCTACGTGGCCGCATGGGAGTGGACCGACATCAGCAAGGATCCCGTGCTGCACAAGGAGCCGCTCGTGTTTGAAAACGTCGAACTGAAGACGCGCAGCTACAAGTAACGGCCTGCGTCCTTCCGGTTCTTGTTTCCTTCACATTCAAACCCAACGCGTCATGAAACTCACGCTGAAAATATGGCGGCAGAAGAGCCCCAACGATAAAGGCCAGTTCGTCACCTACCAGGTCGAGGCCAACGAGCACATGAGCTTCCTCGAGATGCTCGACGTGCTCAACCAGCAGCTCATCGAGCGCAAGGAAGAGCCCGTGGCTTTCGACCACGACTGCCGCGAGGGCATCTGTGGCGCCTGCTCCATGGTCATCAACGGCCAGCCCCACGGCCCCATGCAGAAGACGACCACCTGCCAGCTGCACATGCGCCACTTCAAGGACGGCGACACCATCTACATCGAGCCCTTCCGGGCAAAAGCCTTCCCCGTGGTCAAGGACCTCGTCGTGGATCGCTCGGCTTTCGATCGCATCATCCAGGCCGGCGGCTTCATCTCGGTGGACACGGGCCAGGCACAGGACGGCAACACCATCCTCATTCCCAAAGACAAGGCCTCCGAAGCCTTCGATGCGGCCACCTGCATCGGCTGCGGCGCCTGCGTGGCTGCCTGCCCCAATGCCTCGGCCATGCTGTTCGTCTCGGCCAAGGTGTCGCACCTGGCCTTGCTGCCGCAAGGGCAGGTCGAAGCCAGCCGCCGCGTGCAGCAAATGGTCAAGCAGATGGACGAGGAGGGCTTTGGCCGCTGCTCCAACGTCACGGCCTGCGAAGCCGAATGTCCCAAGGGCATTTCCATCACCAACATTGCGCGCATGAACCGCGAGTTCCTCAAAGCCGTCTTCGGCTCGAAGGAAACGGTCTGAGCGCATTTGCCGAGGAAACGCCACACGGGCGATGGGGTGCACACCCCGTCGCCCGTTTTTTGTTTCGCGTGTGGGTTATTTTGCCAATATTCCTACCTTCATCCCGCCCGAAAGGGGCACTTTTACACTAATTGTCCACCAAAAGAGTAAACCAGCATGCGCTTCCGCTTTTTGCTGCTGGCGGGGGCAATGACGTGGCTGACCGCCTGTCAGCGCGAAGCCGGCCCCGTGCAGCGCACCCTTCGACAACTCCTGGTTTACTCACCAACAAGTGCATGGCAATCGGAAGAGGGCCAGCAGCTGGCCCGGTGGCTCGGGCAGCTGCCGCTCGACGCGGTCGTCGTCACCCATTCGCGCGATTCGCTGAGCGAAGAGGTGCTGCCGCGCTACAGCGCCCTGCTGCTGTACCAGACCGACGAAGACAGCTTCCAGATCTGGCATCATGCCGACCTGGAACGCTACGTGGCCGCGGGCAATGGCGTGGTGGCCATCGATGCCGACAGCGTCACGCCCTATCTGTGGCCGTGGTACGACAGCCTCGTGTCGCATCGCCTTTCGGCAAACGATACCCGGCTGGGGCCGTGTATTGCCTTTGCGTATGAAGGAGGGCGCGCCGTGCGCTGCCTGCCCGGCTCATTGGCGCAAGCCGACAGTGGCGGGCAGTATTTGGCGCAAGCCGTAGAATATGCCATTGGCCCCAACCGCTACGACTACGCATCGGTCGTGCAGCCCCGCGCCCCGCATTTCAACCGCTTCACCAAGGTGGTGCTCGACGACGACATCTACGAGCCCATGGAAATGGTCGTGCTGCCCGACATGAAGGTCCTCTTCCTCGAGCGGCGCGGCAAGATGAAGCTGTACGATCCCTACCGCAAGCGCACGACCGTCGTGGCCGAGTTCGACGTCTGTATCGAGGGCAACTACGAGGACGGCCTGCACGGCGTGGCGCTCGACCCCGCCTATGGCAAGGACAACTGGTGGATCTACGTCTATTACTCGCCTTCGTCCAGATGCGACGTGCCCGAGCAGTACCTCTCGCGCTTCGTCTTTCGCGACGACAGCCTGCACTGGCATACCGAAAAGGTCATGCTCAAGGTGCCTGTGCAGCGCGAGACTTGCTGCCACTCGGGCGGCTCGGTCGAGTTCGGCCCCGATGGCCTGCTCTACCTGTCCACCGGCGACAACACCAGCTCCAAGGAATCGGACGGCTATTCGCCCCTCGACGAGCGACCCGGGCGCGCACCTTTCGATGCCCAGAAGTCGTCGTCGAATACCAACGACCTGCGCGGCAAGATCCTGCGCATCAGGCCCGAGCCCGACGGCACCTATTCCATTCCCGAGGGCAACCTCTTTCCGCCGGGCACGCCCGGCACGCGACCCGAGATCTACGCCATGGGCTGCCGCAACCCCTTCCGCATCAGCATCGACCGCAAGACGGGCTGGCTGTACTGGGGCGACGTGGGGCCCGATGCGGGCACCGACCACCCGCGCTACGGACCGCAGAGCTACGACGAGTGGAACCAGGCCAAGGGGCCCGGCAACTTCGGCTGGCCCTACTTCGAGGCCGACAACAAGGCCTTCCCCATGCGCGACTTCGCCACCGACGAGGTGGGACCGCCCCAGGACCCGCAGCATCCGGTCAACGAATCGCCCAACAACACCGGCCTGCGCGAGCTGCCGCCGGCACAGCCGGCGTGGATCTGGTATCCCTATGGCCCTTCAAAGGAATTCCCCTTGCTCGGGCAGGGGTCGCGCAGCGCCATGGCCGGCCCGTTCTACTACGGCGACCGCGTGATTCCCACCTCGACGGTCCGGTTTCCCGAATACTACGAAGGCAAGTTCTTCATCTTCGAGTGGGCGCGCAGCTGGATCAAGGTGCTCACGCTCGACGAGGAGGGCCGCCTGCTCAAGATGGAGCCTTTCTGCCCCGACATGCCCATCAGCAAACCCATCGAGCTGGAGTTCGGGCCCGACGGCGCGCTCTACGTGCTCGAATACGGGCGCCAGTACTTCATGAACAACCCCGATGCCATGCTCTCGCGCATCGAGTTTGCAGCGGGCAACCGCGCGCCCGTGCCGAAGGTGTGGGTGAGTCGC
The DNA here is from genome assembly GCA_964401445.1 of uncultured Saprospiraceae bacterium. Classification (GTDB taxonomy): domain Bacteria; phylum Bacteroidota; class Bacteroidia; order Chitinophagales; family Saprospiraceae; genus WFYJ01. The sequence goes on from CAYNYN010000004.1 coordinate 13,287, forward strand.
ACCCATGGCGCCGCCCCGCTCGAGGTGGCGGTCGATGCTTCGGCCTCGTTCGATTACGATGCAGGCGACACACTGACCGTTTCCTGGTTCCTCGACGACGACGAGCAGGCCGCCAGCCACGCCCTGCGCGATACGTTCGCGTTTGCGCAAGCGGGCTATCACACCATCCGCCTTTCGGTGCAGGATGCGCAGGGGGCCACTGCCTGGCAGGACGTCAGGGTGGCCGTGGGCAACGAACCGCCGCGGGTGCATCTGGCCTACGACGCCAACCGCTCGTTCTACTTCGGCCGGCAGGGCGGCACCTATCGCGTCGAAGTGGAGGACCCCGAAGACGAGGCTGCCGGCGGCATCGCGCGCGACCGCATCGTGGTGCAGCAGTCGTGGGTGAGCGATCCCGAGTTTCTCAACCGCCTGCGGCAGGGCAAGGAGACCTTGCCCGAAGGGCCACTGGCCTGGATCGAGGGGCTGCGCCTCATTCGCCAGAGCGACTGCTTCACCTGCCACGAGATGGAAGCCGAAAACATTGGCCCCAGCTTTCGCGAAATAGCGCACTTCTACCGCACTCGGGCCGAGGAGGTGGCGCCGGCGCTGGCGCAAAAGGTGATCAAAGGCGGCAACGGCGTGTGGGGCGAGAAGCTGATGGCGGGGCACCCACAGCTCAGCCCCGAAGAGGCCGAGCTCATGGTGCGCTACATCCTGTCGCTGGAGGAAGCGGGCACGCTGCCGCCCAAGGGGCGCTTCACCTTCGAGGCACACCAGCCGGGTGACGCGGGTGGATACGTCCTTTCTGCGGCCTATCGCGACGGGGGCGCCAACGGCATCGAACCGCTGTCGGGGCGCGATGTGTGCGTCCTGCGCCGCCCCCTGCTCGAAGCCGAGTGGTGCGATGCCCACCACAAGGGACTGGAGAGCCGCTTCGGCAAAAACCAGGAATTTACGCAAGTGGGCTTGCGGGCCGGTGGCTGGCTGCGCTTCGACCGGATGGACCTGTCGGGCATCCGCGTGCTGCGCATCCGCCTCAAAGCCGTCAGAGGCGGGCCCGTGGAGCTGCACCTCGACGGGCCGGAAGGAGCCCTGGCGGGCAGCGCCACCGCGGCGCCCGCTGCCGATTGGACCTGGGTCAGCATTCCGCTCACGGGCAAAGCGGCCGGCATGCACGACCTCTACCTCGTGTTTGGCGGAAGCCCCAATACCTGGACTGACGCCAACGGCCACACGCAGGAATGGGATGCCTGGGCCGTGGACAAAGTGGAATTCACCAGATAGGGGCACGGTGAATGAAGATCATGAGGAT
>CAYNYN010000004.1:14680-17855 GCA_964401445.1 uncultured Saprospiraceae bacterium
GTGGACAAAGTGGAATTCACCAGATAGGGGCACGGTGAATGAAGATCATGAGGATTTGAGGACAGAGAGACAGTGCGTGAGGGGAGAGGAGTGAAGAGTGAGGAGTGAGAAACTGATTGGGCCGGTTTCACCGATTCATCCGGTTTTACCAAATCATCGGTGGCCCTCTGTGTGTACTCTGTGAAACTCTGTGGTAGAAACAACTGCGTCCTCACTGCGATTTTCTGCGTCTGAAAGCTGCGGTTAAAAGCTCGTTTTTCCGATAAATCGAAACAGGCTGTTCGCGACGATGGACTATCTATGGTGGACGTCGTCACGGAGTCACGATTAAAATCTGACTGCCCCTGGAATGTATTCAATCATGAATCGCCGGGGCCATAAAACTTTCACATCATGGATCACACCCGCAGAGATTTTCTCAAGCGCTCGGGCCAGCTGGCGCTTGGGCTGGGCTTGTTGGGGCTGGGCGCCTGTACGTCCTCATCCTCTTCTTCGGATCGCGAACCCGAGCAGGAGGCCAAAGTGCTGGACATAGAAAAGCCCATGTTTTTCAAGATTTCGCTGGCGCAGTGGTCGTTGCACCGCACGCTCTTTTCCGGCGAGCTCGACAATCTGGATTTTGCCGCCAAGGCAAAAAACGACTTCGGCATCGAGGCCGTCGAGTACGTGAACCAGTTCTTCAAGGACAAGGCCACCGACAAGGCCTACCTGGCCGAGATGAAAAAGCGGGCCGACGATCTGGGCGTGTACATCCACCTGATCATGATCGATGGCGAGGGGGCCATGGCCGACCTGAACGAGGCGCGCCGCAGGCAGGCCGTGGAAAACCACTACAAATGGGTGGACGCTGCGGCCTTACTCGGCTGCAAGTCGATCCGCGTCAATGCGCACGGTGAAGGCAGCCCCGAGGAGGTGGCGGCCGCAGCGGTGGACGGCCTCGGCCGGCTGGCCGAGTACGCGGCACAGGCCGGCCTCAACGTGCTCGTCGAAAACCACGGCGGCTACTCGTCCAATGGCAAGTGGCTGGCCGGCGTGATGCGGCAGGTCGGCAAGCCCAACGTGGGCACCCTGCCCGACTTTGGCAACTTCTGTCTGAAGTACAGCGAGGCGGAGCGCTGGCAGGACCGCCAGTGCCTCGAGTGGTACGATCGCTATCTGGGCGTGGCCGAGCTGATGCCGTTTGCGAAGGCGGTCAGCGCCAAAAGCCACGACTTCGACGCCGAAGGCAACGAGACCGGCACCGACTACCGGCTCATGATGCAGATCGTGAAAGACTCAGGCTACACGGGCTACGTGGGCATCGAGTACGAGGGCACCACCCTGCCCGAAGACGAAGGCATCCGCCGCACGCTCGACCTGCTGCGCCGCGTGGGTGCCGCGCTGTCGTTGGGGTAGCGCGGCATGCGGCTCCTCGTTGCCTCGCGCAACAGCCTGCGCCGCCTTTTCGCGTACGCGATTCAGCAAATGCCCGGAACCACCCGCGCTTCCCTCGATGTCGGTTTTTCCCGAACCACTTCGTTTTGGGTATATATTTGCCAGCCCTTACCAAACCAAAACCGAGCGACCGTATGGACAAGACCCAACTGGGCCACGTGACCCTCGACGTACAGGACGGCATTGGCACCATCGAGTTTTATCACCCTGCCCACAACTCGCTGCCGGGCAAGCTGCTGGCCCGGCTGGCGCAGACCATTCGCGAGGCGGGCAGCCACCCCGAGGTGCGCGTCATCGTGCTCAGGAGCGCCGGCGATCGCACCTTTTGTGCCGGTGCCAGCTTCGACGAACTGCTGGCCATCGACAACTTCGAGCAGGGCAAGGAGTTTTTCATGGGCTTTGCGCGCGTGATCAACGCCATGCGCACCTGCCCGCGTCTCATCATCGGGCGCGTGCAGGGCAAGGCCGTGGGTGGCGGCGTGGGCGTGGCGGCAGCCACCGATTACTGCTTTGCCACGAAATACGCTTCGGTCAAGCTCAGCGAGCTGGCCGTGGGCATTGGTCCCTTCGTCGTGGGGCCGGCCGTGGCGCGCAAGGTGGGGCAGGCGGCTTTCGGCCAGATGGCCATCGACGCCACGCGCTGGCACGATGCCGCCTGGGCGCGCGAGAAAGGCCTTTTTGCACAGGTGTTCGACACCGCGGAGGAGATGGACGAGGCGGTGAGCGCGCTGGCGCACACGCTGGCGGCATCCAGCCCCGAGGCCATGGCCGAGCTGAAGCGCGTGCTCTGGGAAGGCACCGACGACTGGGATCGCCTGCTCGAGACGCGCGCCGAGATCAGCGGCCGACTCGTGCTGACGCCGCCGGCACGGGCCGCCATCGAGGCTTTCAAGAAGAAAAAATGATCCGATAGCGCCCGTAGAAAAACGAACGGCCGGCATTCCCGATAAGGGAGGCCGGCCGCTCGTCCTTTCTGTCGGGTCGGGTTATTTGTCCAGCTTTTCGATGCGCTCGATGACGTAGATCTTGCGGTACTCATCGATGCGGGGATCGAACACTTCCAGCTCGGACCAGGTGATGCGCACGGACTGACCCGCCAGCCCGGTGTATTCGTCCACGAGGTCGAAATCGGCTTCGACGGGCGTGAGCCAGTAGCACTTGAGTTTCTTTCCGCTGTCGTTGCGCACCGTGAAGCTGACGAAGCCGTCGCGCTCCACTTCGTCGATCGTGCCTTCGAAGACGGAGGTCGTGGCCGGTGCAGCTACTTCGTCTTCGTTGGCTGCGGCAGCGCCGTCTTGTTCCATCGATTCGAAAACTTTTGCCAGGGTGCCAGGGCAATCGGTGGCCATCCGCTGGCCGACGAGCTGGCCGAGGCGTTCGCCTTCTTTCTGAAGGTTGGCGCCATCGCCAAGATCGATGCCGAAGTCGGCTTTCAGTTGTTCCTGGTAGGGCATGGCTGCTTCGAAAATGCAGAGCCCCAGCCGCATTTGCATCTGCTGGGCCGTCAGTGAGGATTCCAGCTCGTCGATACACTCGCAGGACTGTTGGACGATTTCATCCAGGTAGTCCTGGGCCGTGGTGAGGGTGGTGCCTGCAAGGCACAGTGCGGCGGCCATGAGCAGCCGCGTCATTGTCGTTTTCATTGGTTGTTTTTGAAAAATGTGAAAAGGGATTCATTTCTTGCTCAGGCGCAGGGTAGCGAGCGGTTGTTGATGGGCATCGAGCACCTGTACGAGGTACA
>CAYNYN010000004.1:17955-34436 GCA_964401445.1 uncultured Saprospiraceae bacterium
AGGCGCAGGGTAGCGAGCGGTTGTTGATGGGCATCGAGCACCTGTACGAGGTACATGCCGGTGGCGAGGTCGCCGACGTAGTATTTGCCGTTGCGCTCGACGGCAAACTGGCGCACGCGGCGCCCCACGAGGTTGTACATCACGATGTGTGCGGCCTCGTCGGCATTGGCCAGCTGGATGTAGTCGGTGGCCGGGTTGGGAAACACCCTGACGGAAGGGATGGCCGGCGTGGGGGCGTCGATGTCGCGTTGGGCCTGCAGCGGCTGGATCGACTGCCCGCATCCGTTGCACAGGTAGCGATCGTCCTGTGCGGAAGCATTTGCCGAAAGGCTGAAGACAAAAAGGAAGAGTAACCAATACTTCATAGGCAGACAGGCAATCGGTGAATGGGGTTCGCCCAAAGTCGGAAAATTCCGCCTTGGAATCAAGAAGGATGCCGGTCCGGACCCGAAAAAATCGCGCCAGACCGGCATTTTTTCCTCTGGAAAGGAAGCGGCGTCATTGACCTTCTTCCTCGAGTTGTTTTTTGAACCACTCGACGAACTCGGCGATGGTCATGGAGCCGATGTCGCCATGGCCCTGCTTGCGCACCGAGACCTTGCCTTCGGCCACCTCCTTCTCGCCGACGATGAGCATGAAGGGCACCTTCTTGAGCTCGGCATCGCGGATCTTGCGGCCGATCTTTTCGCTGCGGTCGTCCACGAAGCCGCGGATGTCGTGCACGGCCAGCTCGTTGGCCACCTGGCGGGCGTAGTCGAGGAAGCGGTCGGAGATGGGCAGCAGCGCGTACTGGTCGGGCGCCAGCCACAGCGGAAACTTGCCCGCGCAGTGCTCGATGAGCACGCCGATGAAGCGCTCCATCGAGCCGAAGGGGGCGCGGTGGATCATGACGGGGCGGTGCGGCTTGTTGTCGGGGCCGATGTACTCGAGGTTGAAGCGCTTGGGCAGGTTGTAGTCCACCTGGATGGTGCCCAGCTGCCACGAGCGGCCCAGGGCGTCCTTGACCATGAAGTCGAGCTTGGGACCGTAGAAGGCCGCTTCGCCCAGCTCGGTGACGGTCTCGAGCCCCACCTCCTGCGTGGCTTCGATGATGGCGCGCTCGGCGCGCTCCCAGTCTTCCTCGCTGCCGATGTACTTTTCCTTGTCGAGCGGGTCGCGCAGCGAGATCTGGGCCGTGTAGTCGTCGAAGCCGAGCTTCCTGAGGACGTATTGCGTCAGCTCGAGCACGCCGAGGAATTCGTCCTTGAGCTGGTCGGGCGTGCAGAAGATGTGGGCATCGTCCTGGGTGAAGCCACGCACGCGCGTCAGGCCGTGCAGCTCGCCGCTCTGCTCGTAGCGGTACACCGTGCCGAACTCGGCGATGCGCAGGGGCAGCTCCTTGTACGAGCGGGGCCGGTAGCCGTAGATCTCGCAGTGGTGCGGGCAGTTCATGGGCTTGAGCAGGAAGACCTCACCTTCCTTGGGCGTGTGGATGGGCTGGAAGCTGTCTTCGCCGTACTTCTCCCAGTGGCCCGAGGTCTCGTACAGCTCTTTCTTGCCGATATGGGGCGTGATGACGGGCTGGTAGCCGCGCTTGATCTGTTCCTTTTTCAGGAAATCTTCGAGGCGGCTGCGCAGGGCCGTGCCTTTGGGCAGCCAGATGGGCAGGCCGGCACCCACCTTCTCCGAGAACATGAAGAGCTCCAGCTCGGCGCCCAGCTTGCGGTGGTCGCGCTTCTTGGCCTCCTCGATCATGTGGAGGTACTCGTCCAGCTCCTTCTTTTTCGGGAAGGTGATGCCGTAGATGCGCGTGAGCTGCTTGCGCTTCTCGTCGCCGCGCCAGTAGGCGCCGGCCACGTTCATCAGCTTGACGGCCTTGATGCGGCCCGTGTCGGGGATGTGCGGCCCGCGGCACAGGTCGATGAAGTTGCCCTGCTGGTAGAAGGTGATCTCGCCGTCCTGCAGGTCTTCGAGCAGTTCGAGCTTGTACTCGTCGCCTTTCTTTTTGAAGTACTCGATGGCCTCCGCCTTGGGCACCTCCTTGCGGATGTAGGGGTTTTTCTGGCGGGCCAGCTCCAGCATCTTGGCTTCGATCTTGGGGAAGTCTTCCGACGAGATGACGTAGTCGCCCGGATCGACGTCGTAGTAGAAGCCGTGCTCGATGGGGGGGCCGATGCCAAACTTGATGCCCGGGTAGAGGGCCTCGAGCGCTTCGGCCATGAGGTGGGCCGACGAGTGCCAGAACGTGGCCTTGCCGTCCTTGTCGTTCCAGGTCAGGAGCTCGATGGTGGCGTCCTCGTTGATGGGGCGCGTGGCGTCCCACACCTCGCCGTTGACCCTGGCCGACAGGACGTTGCGGGCCAGCCCCTCGCTGATGTCTTTGGCGATGTCGAGGGCGGTCACCCCTTTGGGGTATTCTTTCACCTTGCCATCGGGAAAGGTGATCTTTATGTACTCATTGCTCATGGTGTAGTGGTTTCAGTCGGTTTTGCCCGGCAAGGGCCTGCTATTGTAAACGCCGGGCGGCCCGTTGCGTTTGGGTGCACACGCGTTCAGGCGGCAAAAATAGCGTTATGCCAGACTTTGGCCTTGCTCTTTGTGTGTGGGTTTCAGAGAAAAGCCGGCTCAGGCAGCCGTCACTGCCCGCCGGTGGTAGTTGATCTGGCCAAGATGATACCAGAAATGGCGCAGCAGGCGCAGCACGATCCACTCGATGGTGCCGCTTTCGCGAAACCAGCCCTCGGGGTAAGGCGCCCGCCAGTCGTCGATATGCATCAGCACATCGCGTACCACTTTGCGCGTCTGCGCGATCTGCTGCAGCAATTCGGTGCGCGGCACGTCGCGCCGCGTGAATTCCGCTTCGCGCTCGCGCACGTAACCCGTATGGCCCAGCGCGGCGCCGAGGTAGTGTTGCAGGTTGCCACACAGGTGCAGGCAGAGGTTGCCCGCGGGGTTGGTGGTGCCGGGTAGCGGCTGCCAGAGGAGGGCCTCGTCGGGATAGGCTTCCACTTCGGCCTGCAGTTGGTCGAGGCCTGCCTCGAAATGGCTCCGGAATGCATCGGCAGTGGTCATCGCGCGTGCATTTATACTCGTTGGGATATGGCTGGGGAAAAAATTCTGATCATTCAGAAACCGCGGTTTTTTCTACCACAGAGTTACACAGGGTACACACAGAGCTCCACCGGGTTTGGTGGAAGCGGTGCTTGCTTCCTCACGCAACGTCGCAACGCCGCAACGACACGCAACGTTTTTTCATCTCAACATCGAGCGGTAGGGAGTCTCAACAACCGTCGATTCCTCGGTTACTCGAATCCTCAAATCCTCCTGACGCGGTAGTCATCTTCATTCACCGGCGCTATTTCGGTATTCTTGTTCGAGGATCGAGTAGTAGTAGAGGCTGCGCCAGCGGTCGCCCTGGCGGATGCACTCGCGCAGCTCGCCTTCGCGCACCATGCCCAGCTTTTCGTACAGGGCGATGGCAGGCGCATTGTCGGTGAACACCTCCAGCCACAGGCGGTGGGCCTGCCAGCGGTCGAAGGCAAAGTGCATGGCCCAGCGCATCAGCTGCGTGCCGTAGCCGCGGCGCGGCCGGCGCACCACGATGCGGCGCAGCATGACCGAGCCGTCGGGGTGGCCCAGGCCCTCCAGGATGAGGAAACCGACGGGCTGCCCTGCCTCGTCGCGGGCGATGCCGTGGAATGCCGCAGGGTCGGCAATGAGCGCCTCGTGGCGGGCGGCCGGAAAGGGACATACCCATGGCAGCGCCTCCTGCTCCATGGCCACCACGTGGGCAACTTCTTCCATGCGGGTCGGGGACACGGATACGGCCATGCCGTCGGTCATTTCGGGAAAGTTACCGAAATGCGCAGGATGTGTTCGTCGGAAAGGAGCGTTTTTTGGCGGTTCACCAGCTCGTAGCCCAGCTGCGGCACGTACTTCAGCACGAGGCTCGCCTGGCTCACGGGCGAGCGCGTCTCTTTGTGCACGACCACCGAGTCGATCGCCTCGCCACCAAAGTACACGTCGAGCGCGCGGATCTTGAGGTGGTCGTCGGCAGCGCGGTAGTGCAGCGCGGCCAGCCTGCCATCGGCGGCGAAGACGCTGTCCACCGCAAACTTGCCCTGCCATGCCGGCTTGTTGATGTCTGCTTTCGCAAAAATCTCGAGCTCGCGCGCCCAGTCCACCGCGTCGAGGGTCTGTGTCTCGCGCTCGCCATCGATTTCGATGACCTTGTGCACGGGCCCGTCGAGGGCGGCAAGGCGCCGCTGCTCGACGCGCATGAGGCTGTCGAGGCTGAACGAGCCGGCGACGCCCTCCACGACTGGCGCGGTGTCGGCACAGGAAGTCAGGCCACAGAGCGCGGCAAGCCACAGAAGGTATGGGTACGACAGGCTTTTTTTCACGGCAGTGTTTCAGTCGATCAGCACTTCGCCGGTCATCTCTGCCGGCGGGTCGAGTTGCATGATGCGAAGGATGGTGGGCGCGATGTCGCCCAGCTTGCCTTCGCGCACTTTTTTGCCTATGGGCGCATCACTTACGTAAATGATGGGCACGGGGTTCATGGTGTGGGCGGTGTTGGGCGAGCCGTCGTCGTTGATCATGTAGTCGGCATTGCCGTGGTCGGCGATGACGATGGCATCGTAGCCCATCGCGCGCCGCACCTCCATGAGCTTGCCCAGGCCGGCATCCACCGTTTCGGCGGCTTTCATGGCGGCTTCGAACACGCCCGTGTGGCCCACCATGTCGGCATTGGCGTAGTTGAGCACCACCAGGTCGGGCTGCTCGCGCCGGATGAAGTCCACGGCGGCTTCAGTCACCTCGGGCGCACTCATCTCGGGCTTGAGGTCGTAGGTGGCCACCTTGGGCGAGGGGATGAGGATGCGGTGCTCGCCCTCGAACGGCTCTTCACGGCCGCCGTTGAAGAAGAAGGTGACGTGCGGGTATTTCTCGGTCTCGGCGATGCGCAGCTGCTTCTTGCCCAGCCGGGCGAGCACTTCGCCCAGCGTGTTGACGAGGTTTTCCTTTTCGAACAGCACGTGCAGCCCCTCGTACTCCTCGTCGTAGCGCGTCATGGTGACGAAGTGGAGCTTCAGGGTGTGCATGCCGTGCTCGGGCATGTCTTTTTGCGTCAGCACGGTGGTGAGCTGGCGCGGCCGGTCGGTGCGGAAGTTGAAGAAGACGACCACGTCGCCGTCGGCGATGGTGGCCAGGGGCCGGCCGGCCTCGTCCACCCGAACGATGGGCTTGAGAAACTCGTCGGTCTCGCCCGCATCGTAGCGCTGCTGGATGGTCTGCAGCACGTCGCGCGTGGGTTCGCCCTTGCCGTGCACCAGCAGGTCGTAGGCCACGCGCGTGCGTTCCCAGCGCTTGTCGCGGTCCATGGCGTAGTAGCGCCCCACCACGGAGGCGAGCTGCACCGGGCCGTCGCCCAGGTGGTCGAGCACCTGCTCGATGAAGCCCTTGCCGCTTTTGGGATCGGTGTCGCGGCCGTCGGTGAAGGCGTGTACGTAGGCGCGGGGCACGCCGGCGTCGCGCGCGATGTCGGTCAGTGCCAAAAGGTGGTTGATGTGGGAATGCACGCCGCCGTCGGACACCAGGCCGAGGAAGTGGAGCTTGCGCCCCGGCTCTTTGGCCAGAGCCAGTGCCTCCTGCAGCACGGGGTTGCGGGCCAGCTCGCCCTCGCGGATGGCCTTGTTGATGCGGGCCAGCTCCTGATACACCACGCGGCCGGCGCCGATGTTCATGTGTCCCACTTCCGAATTGCCCATTTGCCCTTCGGGCAACCCCACCGCCTCGCCATACGTAACGAGGGTAGCGTGTGGAAAATCGGCCCACAGGGCATCGAATACAGGGGTATGGGCCTGACGGATGGCGTCGGCTTCGGGCTTGGGCCCCAGGCCCCAGCCGTCGAGAATGATGAGCAGTACTTTTCTATTCATGGCGGGCAAAAATAGCACTTTGACAATAGCGGCTGCAGCCACGCCGTTTCAAACCACCTGCCCGTCCATGATGTTCAAAGCGCCATGCCGCCAATCAGGAGATATTTGTCACCTCCTGCTATTTGCGTCGTCTTATGCACAAATCAGTTTGCGAACAATACATTCATCCAAAACCTGATATAAATTGCCGCATGCCGCTTTCGCAAAATTTGTTTCGAAGCGGCGCGGCATATTCCAAAAGACAACCTGCAATCATGAAAAAGTTCATCTGGATTTTTGGTCTGCTGCTCTTCGCCATGTCTGCTGAGGCGCAATCGGTGGAAGACATCACCGGCGCGCTCAAGCAAGGCAATGTCGAAGTGCTGGCGCGCTACCTCGACCGCAATGTCGAAATCGCCATACCGGGCAAGGACGACATGGTGTCCAAAGACGAAGCGGCCGCGGCCCTGCGACAGTTTTTCGGCAATCATCACCCGCGCAGCTTCAGCGAGATGCACCAGGGCCGATCGAAAGGACAAGACTCGCAGTACATCATCGGCAACCTGAATACCGATAAGGGTTCGTTCCGGGTGTACATCTACATGAAAAGCCAGAACGGCAGCTTTGCCATACAGGAAATTCGCTTCGACAAGGAGTGAGGCAGCTGTCATGGCATGCGACCAGGGCCGAAGCGGTACGTACCGCTTCGGCCCTTTGCTTTTTGCGAAAGCGAAGCCCCACCGGCCTCACTCCTTTTCCAGCACGCCCAGGCCAAAGAGCGCGAAATCGTATTTGACCGGATCGTCGGGGTCGAAGCGGCGCAGGGCGTCGGTGAGCTCGAGCACCGCTTTCCAGTCGGACTGCTTGCGCTGCAGCAGGCCCAGGCGCGTAGCCACGCGGTGCACGTGCACGTCGAGGGGGATGAGCAGCTGATCGGTGCGGATGCGGTGCCACAGGCCGAAGTCGACGCCCCCGTCGGCGGGGCGCACCATCCACCGCAAAAACATGTTGAGGCGCTTGCAGGCCGAGCCCGTGGCCGGCGTGGAGACGTGCTTGCGCGTGCGGCGCGGCGCCTCGGGCAGGCTGAAGAACAGCTCGTGGAAGCCCTCGAGGGCCGGCCCCACGTGCGGGGCGTCGGCAGAGAGGAAGCGTGCAAAGGCCGTCTCGAGCGTGTCGTGCGCGCCATACCAGTGCTGCAGGAAATCGAGGAAATACATCAGGTCGTCGGGCTGGAAGGTGCGATGGCGGAAGTGCAGCAGCGGCTTGCGGTCTTCGGGGCGGTGATGCACGATGAAGTCGTGGGGCGCGTCGTCCATGAGGCGGGCCAGCTCCAGGGCCTTGCGGATGATGACGGGGCGCTGGCCCCACGCCAGCATGGCGGCGAAGAAGCCCATGATCTCGACGTCCTGTTTTTTGCGGAAGCGGTGCGGCACCTGGATGGGGTCGGCTTCGAGAAAGGCGGGCGACTGGAAGTGGGCCACCCATTCGTCCATCTTTCTTTTCAGTGCCTGCCAGCGGCGCTCCATGTCCAAAATCCTGTTAAGGAAAAAATAACGGCCCTGTCAGAGAGTTTACCATTCAGACAAAGCGAACCGCAATACCTTTGCCCGCCAATCGCAATCACTATGACCGCCACATTGACTTACACGATCATTCTCGCGTTGCTCCTCCTCCTCCGCAAAGCCATCAAGATCAAGGAACAGGGTTGACTTCGCGCCGTGGCGCCTTTTTCAGCTCGTACATCCGGAACCGGGCCAGGCCCAGCCGCTGCAGCAGGTGCATCAGCGACACGCGCAGCACGCCCAGGCCGTAGCGCACGCTGCGCCCGAAGTTGATCGACGAGGCCTCTTCGAAGTATTTCGTCGGACAGGTCACTTCGGCGATGTCGAAGCCGGCGTAGATGATCTGCGAAAGCATCTCGTTGTCGAAGACGAAGTCGTCCGAGTTGTTTTCGAAGTCGATCGTCTTGAGCACCTCACGCGAGAAGGCGCGATAGCCCGTGTGATATTCCGACAGCTTGTAGTTGACCAGCAGGTTCTGCACGAAGGTGAGCAGGCGGTTGGCCACGTACTTGTACAGCGGCATGCCCCCTTTGAGCGCCCCCTTGCCCAGGATGCGCGAGCCCAGCACCACGGGATACAGGTCTTGCGCGATGATGTTGACCATCGAGGGGATGAGCTTGGGCGTGTACTGGTAGTCGGGGTGCAGCATGATCACGATGTCGGCGTCCAGCTCGAGCGCCTTGCGGTACAGCGACTTCTGGTTGCCGCCGTAGCCCTTGTTCTGCTCGTGCCGGATGACGTGCGCAATGCCGATGTCGCGGGCCAGCTGGGCCGTGTTGTCGGAGCTGGCATCGTCGCACAGGATCACCTCGTCGACGATGTCGAAGGGGATCTCGTTGTAGGTCTTTTCCAGCGTTTGTGCGGCGTTGTAGGCGGGCAGCACCACCACCACTTTCTTGCCGTTGTACATGCTCGTTTGTTTTTTGCTTTCGCAAAACTCAGCCCAGGCGCTCCAGCTCCGCGCGCACGAAGTCGGCCAGCTCGGCCACGTAGTCGGCCGAAAAGTCGAAGCGGATGCCCGCGGCGGCATACACCTCGGGCACGGGGCGCGTATAGCCCAGGCGCAGCGCCTCGATGTATTGCTCGAGGGCGCGCTGCGGGTCTTGCCGGTAGTTTTTCCAGATGGCGATGGCACCCAGCTGGGCCATGCCATATTCGATGTAGTAGAAGGGCACCTCGAAGATGTGCAGCTGGCGGTGCCACATGCGCGCCGTCCATGCTTCCAGGCCGCTGCGATCGACGACGGGCGAGGCAAATTCGTGGAAGATCGCCAGCCAGGCCTCGCGGCGTTCCTCCTGCGTGTGGTCGGGATGGGTGTACACCCAGTGCTGGAACTTGTCCACCGTGGCGATCCAGGGCAGGCCCGTCACCACCGACTCGAGCTGGTCGCGGCGGGCGCGCACCAGCGCCTCCTCGTCCGTGAAGAACTCGTCCCAGAAGTCCATGCTCAGCAGCTCCATGGTCATGCTGGCCAGCTCGGCCACCTCCGAGGGCAGCTCCTTCGACGCCACCAGGTGGTAGTGGCGCGTGAGGAAGGAGTGGACGGCATGGCCGGCCTCGTGCATCAGCGTGCGCAGGTCGCCCAGCGTGCCCACGGCATTCATGAAGATGAAGGGCACGCCCGTGGCGTAGAGCGGCATGTTGTAGCCGCCCGGCCGCTTGCCGGGGCGCGAGTCGAGGTCGAGGTGGCCCATCTCCTGCATCTTTTGCAGGCTTTCGCCAAAAAACGGATGGAGCCGGCTCAGGGCCCGGACGCTCTTCTGCACCAGCTCGTCCACCTGCTCGAAGGGACGCAGGGGCTGCGCACCCCACGGATCGACCGACAGGTCCCAGGGGCGCAGGCTGTCGAGGCCCAGCTTCTGCTGGCGCGCTTCGTGCAGGCTGGCCACCAGCGGCCGCACGTGTTGGGCGATGGCGTCGTGAAACGCAAAGCAGTCTTCGGGCGTGTAGTCGAGCCGCCCCAGCGCCTTGTGTTTGTAGTCGCGATAGTTCTCGAAGCCGGCATTGAGGGCCTGGCGGTGGCGCAGGGCTACCAGCTCGTCGAAGAGGGCGTCGAGGCGTTCCTCGTCCTGCGAGATGCGTTGCTGGATGGCGCGATAGACGGCCTCGCGCCGGGCGCGGTCGGGCTGCTGCAACAGCTTGCCGGCCTGCTGCAGGGTGAGCGTCTGGCCGTCGATCTCCACGGTCATGCGACCGAAGATCTGGCCGTGCTCACGCGCCTTCATCTGCTCTTCGGTCTGCAGCGGGATGTTCTCTTCGCGGAACAGCTCCAGCTCGTTGCGCACCTTGCGCAGGTAGATGCCGTACACCTGCGGGTCGAGCGTATCGACCAGCGGGTGGGCCACCAGCTTTTTGTGCAGCTCGTTGATGGCCTTGGTGATGTGGGGCATGAGCTGCTGCACGGCGTACTGGTACAGCTCGGCCGCCTGCTGGTCTTCGGTGTTGACGCTCATGCGGATGTAGCGCCAGGCAAACTCCTCGTCCACCACGGCGATCAGCTCGTTGAGGTCGCCGATCCACTTTTCCAACGCCTCCCGGGTGGGCAGCGGGCGCTGCTCCAGCTCCTGGAACCACGGCTTGAGCTTGGCCCAGTCGGTGATGCGGAAGTCGTCGGGCAGAAAGGTGCGCTTGCCTGGGGCTGTGAGATGCGTTTCCATGCGTGCAAAAGGGTTTTGCGGTTGCTTCGTCCGGGTTGTTTTTGCCGGAAGGCAAGGTCACTCTTCTTCCTCGCTGCTCAGCTCGATGATGCCCTGGGCGTCGAGCAGCGCATACCACTTGACGATCTTCTTGATGTCGCCGTTGTACACGCGGCTGCGGTCGTGGTTGGGCAACACCTTCGTGAACCACTCGCGCAGCACGTCGGCCGGCTCGCTGGCCGAAGGCACGGGCACCTCGCCTTCGAGGGCCTTGATGCGCTGCAGCACCTCCTTGAACGGCACCGAATCGCCGTCGTCGGTGAAGATGGCGATCGATTCGAGGGGCGTGAACTGGTGCTTGCGGGCCGAGGCGAAGGTGCGCTTGCCCGTCTCGAGGTGTTCGACGATCAGGCCGTTGCTCTTGTTCGATACCATGCGGTAGAGGCCGGGCATGCCGCTCACTGCTACCAACTTGCTCAGATCCATGTTCGCGTCTTTTGTTCTGTTGAAAAATCCGGCTTTCGCCAAAATGGATGCAAAGGTATCATTTGCCGGCAAGGCGTGTATCTGTTTGGTGCGTAAAAAGGTGATCCTGAGCACCCTGAAAAAAGAGGCTCGAAGGTTGTCTCACGCAACGCCGCAAAGGCACGCAACGTTTTCCTCATCAGGTTGAATCGGCCGAATCGGTTCAACCGGTCAAATCGGTGCCACGTCGCCACACCGCACAACGTCCTTGTCCTCTCGACATTGCTGCGTAGCAGCGTCTCAACCATCGATCCCTCACCACGCGAGCAGCGTTTCCAGCTTTTTGCGCAAGCGATCCTGCGGCAGGAACAGGCGCTCGAGGTTGGCGGCAAAGGGCACCGGCGTGTCGAGGCTGGCCACACGCATGACGGGCGCATCGAGATGCGTGAAGCACGCTTCGGTGATGCGCGCTGCGAGCTCGGCGCCGAAGCCGCCGGTGAGCGTGTCTTCGTGCAGTACGAGCACCTTGTTGGTCTTGCGCACCGAGGCGAAGATGGTCTCGGTGTCGAGGGGCACGAGCGTGCGCAGATCCACGATCTCGACGTCGGCGCCCAGCTCGTCGGCGGCCTGCTGCGCCCAGTGGACGCCCATGCCGTAGGTGACGATGGTGGCTTCCGTGCCTTCGCGTGCCAGGCGGGCTTTGCCGAAAGGCACCGTGTAGAAGCCCTCGGGTACGGGCCCCGAGATGCTGCGGTACAGGGCCTTGTGCTCGAAGAACATGACGGGGTTGGGGTCTTCGAAGGCGGTCAGCAGCAGGCCCTTGGCGTCTTCGGGCGTGGCCGGGTAGACGACCTTCAGGCCGGGCGTGTGGGCAAACCAGGCTTCGTTGCTCTGCGAGTGGAAGGGGCCGGCGCCTACGCCGGCGCCCGTAGGCATGCGGATGACCACGTCGGCCACGGCACCCCACCGGTAGTGGATCTTGGCCAGGTTGTTCACGATCTGGGTGAAGGCCGCGCTGACGAAGTCGGCAAACTGCATCTCCACCATGGCCTTGTAGCCCTTGAGCGACAGCCCCAGCGCAGCGCCCACGATGGCGCTTTCGCAAAGTGGCGTGTTGCGCACGCGCTCCTTGCCGTAGCGCTCCACGAAGCCCTGCGTGATCTTGAACACGCCGCCGTATTCGGCGATGTCCTGCCCCATGAGCACGAGCTGCGGGTGGCGGTCCATGGCCTCGCGCAGCCCCTCCGAGACGGCATCCACGAAGCGCAGCTGCCGCGTGGTGGGCGGGGGCGCCACGACGGGCACCTCGGCCGGCGCATAGACGTCGGCTTCTTCGGCTTCCTCGGTAGAGGTGATGGGGGGCGCCTGACGCGCCTGCTCCCAGGCTTCGGCGATCTCGTTTTTGATCTCTTCTCGGATGGCCTGAATCTGCTCTTGGTCCAGGACGCCTTCCTCGACGAGGAAGCGCTCGAAGTTGTCGATGGGATCGCGCTTGCCCCACTTTTCGAACAGCTCTTTGGGCACGTATTTGGTGCCCGAGGCCTCCTCGTGGCCGCGCATGCGGAAGGTGCGCGCCTCGATGAGCCAGGGCTGCGGGTTTTCGCGCATCTGCGCCGCGATCTCGCTGATGGTGCGGTGCACCTCGAGCACGTTGTTGCCGTCGATGATGCGCGATGGCATCCCATAGCCGATGGCGCGGTCGGCCAGGTTCTGGCAGCGGTATTGCTCGGACACCGGCGTGGAGAGGCCGTAGCCGTTGTTTTCGATCAGGAAGATGACGGGCAGCTGCCACACGGCCGCCACGTTGAGCGCTTCGTGGAACTCGCCCTCACTGGTGCCCCCCTCGCCCGTGAAGGCCAGCGTCACCTTGCGCTCGCCCGACAGCCGATGGGCCAGCCCCACGCCGTCGGCCAGCGACAGCTGGGGCCCCAGGTGCGAGATCATGCCCACGATGTGGTGCTCCAGCGTGCCGAAGTGGAAGGAGCGGTCGCGCCCCCTGGTGAAGCCGTCGGCCTTGCCCTGCCACTGGCAGAACAGGCGGTAGAGCGGCACTTGGCGCGTGGTGAACACACCCAGGTTGCGGTGCATGGTGAAGATGAGCTCGTCGGGCTGCAGCGCGGCGGCGGCCCCCACCGAGATGGCCTCCTGACCGATGCCCGAGAACCACTTGCTCACCTGCCCCTGCCGCAAGAGCAGCAGCATTTTCTCTTCGATCAGGCGCGGCTCCAGCAGCTTGCGGTACAGATCGAGCAGGGCCTCGTCCGTATAGCCCGATCGGTCGTATGCAATGACGCGCGCGGATGTGGTGGTGGCCATGAAATTTCTCCTTTTTGACATGCAGGCTTTCGCCAAAAAACGCCCGTACAATGGGTGTTGCTAATGCAAAGGTACAGCCTGCGCGGCCCTGTGGAAAATGTTTTTCGAAACGTAGCGCAAGGGCAACGACATGGACCCGGTGCGAAGAAAAAAGTGGCTGCATTTTTTCCTTAACGGATGCAATATCAGGGAGCTGGGGCAGGTTATTTTTACGAGTTCAGATGATTCCTTCACAAATAGCCATGCAGATGAAGCATACCTCTACTCCGAACCTGATCCTCCTGCAGATCCTTGAAAAACACGCAGGTACCCCGGAAGAGCTATCCCCTGCCGAAGGCCCCGACCTGCCCGACGAGGTGTTGGACGAGCTCGAACAGATGCAGGCGACCCTGCGCGCATTGCCCAAGGTGACTTTCCAACCCTCCGAGGCTTCGGTGGAAGCCATTTTGCGCTACGCACGACAGCCCGAAGAATGAGGCGACCCCGAAAAACCGATACGGCCCCGTTTGCAGCAGTGCAGACGGGGCTTTGTATTTTGGCCCCACACGTAGGGCGAAATTTATTTCGCCCGGCAGTGTGCAAGAAGGGACAGAGAATGAGGTAGAATATCACCCTTTCGTTGCGGGCCGTTGTGTTGTAGCGTCGTAGCGCGCGACAAACACGCAACCCTACACCCTCGGCCCTCAACCATGCTTGTCGTATGAATACGCGCTATTGAGGCAAACTGAAATGTCTGAGCCGTAAAACGAAAGACCGATGTCGCTTTCCTTCCGGCAGGTGGGCCTGGTGCTGGGGCCGACCTTGTTCTTGCTCACGATGGTCGGGTTCCGACCCGAAGGGCTCTCCATGCAGGGCGTAGCCGTGCTGGCCTCCACGCTCTGGGTGGCGGTGTGGTGGATCACGGAAGCAGTCCCGCTGGCGGTCACTTCCCTGCTGCCCATCGTATTGTTTCCGCTCACGGGGGCGCTCGGTCTGGCGCAGACCACGGGCGCCTACGGCCACCGCATCGTCTTTCTCTTCATGGGCGGCTTCATCCTGTCCATCGCCATCGAGCGCTGGGGCCTGCATCGCCGCATCGCGCTGCACATCATCCACCTGATCGGCACGAGCATGAGCAAGATCGTGCTGGGCTTCATGGTGGCCACCGGCTTTCTGTCGATGTGGATCTCCAACTCGGCTACGGCCGTGATGATGATGCCCATTGCGGCGGCCATCGTCCATCAGCTTACCGACAACCCGCACACGCCCGAAGACGAGCAGCGCCGGTTTGCCAAAGCGCTCATGCTGGCCGTGGCCTACAGCGCCTCCATCGGCGGCATCGCCACCCTCATCGGCACGCCGCCCAACCTCGTGCTGGCAGGCGTGGTGGAAAAACTCTACGGCTACGAAATCACCTTCAACGAGTGGTTCGCGGTGGGCTTCCCGCTGAGCGCCCTGCTCATGACGGTGTGCTGGATCTATCTGACGCGGTTTGCTTTCCCCATGTGGGGGCGGCAGTTTCGCACGGGGCGCGAGGAGATCGCCCGCCAGCTGCGCCTCATCGGGGCGCTGACGCCCGAAGAGCGCCGCGTGCTGGTGGTGTTCGCATGCACGGCGCTGGCGTGGATCGGCCGCTCGCTGGTGCTCAAGCAGTTCTTGCCCGCCATCGACGATGCCATCATCGCCGTGGCAGCTGCCGTGGTGCTGTTCCTCATTCCCGCACCCAATGCCGCCGACGGCCGCCTGCTCGACTGGGAGACCGCTTCGAAGCTGCCGTGGGGCATCCTCCTGCTGTTCGGTGGCGGACTGGCCATTGCGGCCGGCTTCAGCGACAGCGGCCTGGCACGCTGGATCGGCGAGCAGTTTGCCAGCCTGCAGCATTTCCCCTACCTCGTGTTGCTGCTGGTCATCGTGCTGTCGGTCAACTTCCTCACCGAGATCACCTCGAACGTGGCCACTACATCCATCATCCTGCCCGTGCTGGCGCCGCTGGCAGCCAGCATCGGCGTGCATCCGCTGGGCCTGATGGTGGGCGCCACCGTGGCTGCCTCGTGTGCGTTCATGCTGCCCGTGGCCACGCCGCCCAACGCCGTCGTCTTCGGCACGGGCTACCTCACCATTCCCGACATGGCGCGGGTAGGCGTGGTGATGAACGTCGTGTCCACGCTCATCGCCACCGTGCTCATCTGGCTCTTGCTGGGATGGGCCTGGCAGATCGACCTGCAGGCCTTTCCGGTCGAATGGATGCGGTAAGGCGAAAAGGTGCGGGTCCTTTTTGCCGAAAGGCGAAAGAAGGGCATTGTTTTTCCCGGTGTAGTAGCTAACTTCCTACCTGTTCGGGCGCAGTCAAGGATTGGTTTTTGAAAAACTTTTTGTTTCTTTTTGAGAAATGATTTCTCTTTTTTGAAACAAAAAAGTATCTTTGCCCTGTACTTTTGAAACAAATTCTCACCGGAAACACGGATGTCCCCCGTTCCGGAGCATGCAAAAATCACTTCCATGTCAGACAAGAAGAGAGATGAAAAACTCAAGGCGCTGCAAATGGCCGTGGACCGCATCGAGAAGGCCTACGGCAAAGGCGCCATCATGCGCCTGGGCGACAAGCAGGTGACCCAGGTGGATGCCATCCCCACCGGTTCGTTGAGCCTCGACATCGCGCTGGGTGTGAACGGCTTTCCGCGCGGCCGCGTGGTCGAGATCTTCGGTCCCGAGTCGTCGGGTAAGACGACGCTGGCCATCCATGCCATTGCCGAGTGCCAGAAGCAGGGCGGCATCGCCGCATTCATCGATGCCGAGCACGCTTTCGACCGCAACTACGCCGAAGCCCTCGGCGTGGACGTCGAGAACCTGCTCATCTCGCAGCCCGACAACGGCGAGCAGGCGCTCGAGATCGCCGAAAACCTGATCCGCTCGGGCGCCATCGACATCATCGTCATCGACTCGGTGGCGGCTCTGGTGCCGCGCAGCGAGATCGAAGGCGAGATGGGCGACTCGAAGATGGGCCTGCAGGCGCGCCTCATGTCGCAGGCCATGCGCAAGCTCACGGCCGCCATCGGCCGCACGGGCTGCTGCTGCATCTTCATCAACCAGTTGCGCGAGAAGATCGGTGTGCTGTTCGGCAACCCCGAGACGACCACGGGTGGCAACGCCCTGAAGTTCTACGCTTCGATGCGCCTCGACATTCGCCGCTCGGGTGCCGCCATCAAGGACAAGGAAGGCAACGTCATCGGCAACCGCGTGAAAGTGAAGGTAGTCAAGAACAAGCTGGCGCCCCCCTTCCGCGTGGCAGAGTTCGACATCATGTACGGCGAGGGCATCTCGAAGGTGGGTGAGATCGTGGACCTCGGCGTCGATCACGACATCATCCAGAAGAGCGGCTCGTGGTACAGCTATGGCGGCGCCAAGATTGCCCAGGGGCGCGAGTCGATCAAGCAGTTCCTCGAAGACAACCCCGAGCTGGCCCACGAGATCGAGATGAAGATCAAGGCCAAAATCCTCGGCAAGGAGCTGCCCGACACCAATGGAGCCGAAGAAGGCAAGAAGGAAGAAAAGGCCAAAGGCTGACCCTTCGACGAGTAGCAACAGTGTGGATCCCCTTTCGGCGATGTGTGCCGAAAGGGGATTTT